>QHZV01000009.1 GCA_003224785.1 Acidobacteriota bacterium | reverse complement strand
TTCCTACGAACGCGATGCCCTCTGCTCAAATGAAATTCGCGTATTTCGCCACCGTGGGCGACGCCGATTTTAACTACGCGGAATTTGCCCATCTTCGTCTCAAGCTGGACGCAATCGGCGTGCACTATCTGATCCGCACTTTCGATGGTCCGCATGGCTGGGCGCCAGCTGACGTCTGGCTTGAGGCGCTCGAGTGGATGGACCTGCAGGCAATGGCTGCAGGAACTCTGCAACGAGATCCGGCTCGAATTCAGTCAGCCCTGGATGCAGGCTTGGCGCGAGCGAAACTCTTTGAAGCCAAGGGCGATTTACTTGACTCGTATCGCGAATATCAGGCTGCCGTGCGCAACTTTCGCGATCTGGCCAGTGTTTCCTCAGCACAGGAAAGAGTTTCGGCGCTACAAAAGAGCAAGGAGTTGAGAAAAGCGCAAAAACAGGAATCGGAAGAGATCGAGATGCAGGAACGGCTGGAAGCCACCCCTTCGGAACAGATGCAAAAGCTGCAAACCGGCGAGTTGGATGGAATGGCGTTCGGCGAGCTGCGGTCCAGTATTGCCGACCTTAAACAACAGGCATCGAGCAGCGGCAAAGGCTCGTTGGTCACAGGTCGCGCGCTCAGCGGACTGGTCGTCCAGGCTTACGAGGCTGGTCAGGACAGCATGGATCGGAAGAACTATTCTGTAGCACTCCAGTATTTTGAACTCGCTGCCGCCGGCTCTGCGAATCCTGCGCGGGCGCATTACGAGCGGGCCCGCATCTACGCCATTACATCCGACAAGAAGAGTATGTTGTCGGAATTGAGAAAGTGTCTTGCCGCAGGCGTTCACGATGCTTCAGCCCTCGATACGGAAGAGTTCCAGCAATATCGTGATCAGCCGGATTTTAAGGACATTGCGGATGAGTGGAAGCGGAAAACGGTCCCGTGAGCTGCGCTGTCGTATCCCGGAATTTTCGGTTCTTTCCCAAAGCTGCTGCATCAAAAGGATTAAGGAATACATTCGTGCTTCCAGCATGGGTGGTACATTTATCGTCAGTAAATTCTGAATGGCTCAGAACGGTAGAAATCGTGGTTTTTTCAGCCGCCGCCCTTGGATCGCCTGGGCGCTTGGAGCGATCATTGCCGTTGTTCTTCTTGCGTCGTTCGCATCACGCGACGATTCGGTTCCCGTTTTGGCCGCAACCGTCTCCCGCGGCACCATCCGCAGCGTAATTTCCACCAATGGCAAAGTTGAGCCGGTCCAGAACTTCGAGGCGCACGCTCCGATCGGTACGACAGTCAAGCGGCTCCTGGTGAAAGAAGGAGCCCACGTTAAAAAAGGGCAATTGCTTGCAGAATTGGACGCGGCCAGCGCGCGCAGCCAAGCAGCTCAGGCGCAAGCGCAGGTACGTGCAGCTGAAGCCGACGTCAGTGCGCTCCAACATGGCGGGACCCAGGAAGAAGTGATGACGCTCGATGCGCAGCTGATCAAAGCGCGCGCAGACCGTGAAGCTGCGCAGCGCAACCTGGACGCTCTTAACCGCTTGCAGCAAACCGGCGCGGCGTCGCCCGGGGAAGTCCGGAATGCCCAGGCCCTGCTGACCTCCGCTGACACTCAAGTGAAGCTGCTCGAATCGAAACAGACCAAGCGCTATTCATCCCCCGAAATCGCCCGCGTGCAAGCGCAACGCTCTGAGGCCGAAAGCGCGTACGCCGCCGCTCAGGATGTTCTCAGTCAGCTCGTGATTCACGCGCCGTTTGATGGCGTGGTCTATTCCCTTCCAGTGCGGCAAGGGGCCTACGTCAATCCCGGTGATCTGGTGGTCCAGGAAGCGGATTTATCAAAGGTGCTGGTGCGTTCCTTCGTTGACGAACCCGATATTGCCCGCCTTTCGCCCGGTGAGAAAATCGAGCTTACCTGGGACGCAATGGCGGATCGGCAATGGAGCGGCACTGTCAGCACGGTGCCAGCAGCGGTTAAACTCCACGGCAGTCGGAATGTTGGCGAGACCACCTGCATTGTTGACAATCCCGATTTCAAGTTGCTGCCCAATATCAACGTGGGCGTGACCATTGTGACCGCGGAGCACCAGAACGTTCTTACTGTTCCGCGTGAAGCGTTGCGGCAAGATGATGACAATCCTTATGTTTTCCAGATCGTGAACAATGAGTTGATGCGGCGTTCTGTGCAAACCTCAATTTCGAATTTGACTCAGGCTGAGATTACCGGTGGTGTGCCTGAGGGCGCGCAGGTGGCACGCGGTTCTACAAATGCGAAGCCGCTGCATGACAAATTGCCAGTTAAGGTGGTGCACTAATGAAAGCGCGCTGCCGGTTGGCATTGCTGGGTATCGCGATATTTGCGGCATCGGCTGCTATTGCGGGAGCGGACGAGACTGCGCCGGCGCTGCTGGCATCCGGCCGCGTTGATGAAGCCATTGTTGCACTGCACGGGCAAATCAATTCGTCCCCAAACGATGCGGTTGCGCAGAATTTGCTCTGTCGTGCCTACTTCACGCTCGGGCAGTGGGACCGGGGAATTTCGGCTTGCGAAAAGGCGGTGGCGCTCGCACCGGACAACGGTCAGTACCATCTCTGGCTGGGAAGAATCTACGGAGAGAAAGCCGATAAGGCGAGCTTCTTGACCGCGGCTGGACTGGCAGGAAAAGTGCGCACCGAGTTCGAAACTGCGGTCAAGCTCACTCCAAACAACGTGGACGCCCGCAGCGATCTTGCTGAGTTCTATCTCGAAGCGCCAGGAATTGTCGGCGGTGGACGAGATAAGGCAATCCAGCAGATCAGCCCACTGGCCCAACTTGATCCGGCACGCGCACACTGGATAACCGCTCGCATAGCAGAGAAAAAGAAAGATCTTGCGACGGCGGAAGCCGAATATCGCGCTGCGATCGATGCCAGTCACGGAAGCGCCAGCGCATGGCTAAATCTCGGGCTCTTCTACCGACATCGCGAGCATTACGACGAAATGGAGCGAGCGCTCACGCACGTTCGTCCCGCGCCGCTCGACCGTTCTGATGCGCTGGTAGATGCGGCTGAGATCCTGATTCACTCGCAGCGCAATCTTCTTGAAGCTGTGGAGTTGCTTCGGACCTACTTAAACTCCGGCAAGAAAGTGGAGCAAGCGCCGGCCTTCAAGGTCCACTACCTCTTAGGGACTGCTTCCGAGAAGTTGGGCGATAAAGAGGCAGCGGCGGCGGAATACAGGTTGGCTCTCGCCTTAGCCAAAGAGTTCCAACCGGCACAGCAAGCACTGCAGCGAATGAACCGCTAGTTCGTCTTTTCAGAAGTCCGTCCAATAGAATCACATTTATTCCTGAGTCGAAGGTGGAACTATGAAATCTGCCGACCGTATTTTTGGGAGGTCATCCTTTTTTCTCGCCGGGGTTCTTGTTTTCGCGAGTGCTGTTTCTGCGGGGGCGGAGCCATTGACGCTAAAGCGGGCAGTGCAACTTGCATTGACGCACAGTACGGCGATGGCACAAGCTTCGGCAGATCAGCAGCGCGTTTTCGCCTCGTATCAGGAAGCGCGGAATCAGTACGTGCCGCAAGTGGTTGCGGGCGCCGGAATTGGCGACTCGTGGGGATATCCTCTTTCGCTCGAAGGATCAGCACCGTCACTGTTCAATGTCAGCGCTCAATCGGCGGTGCTCAATCCTGCGCTTCGCGATTACGTGCACGCCGCGCGGACTGAGTACGATGCCACCCGCGAAGCGAACAAAGATCGTCGAAGCCAGGTAATTCAGGACACCGTACTGACCTATCTCGAACTCGTGAAGTGGGAGAAGTTGACCGCACATTTGCGCGAAACGCAGGGTGATGCGGTCAAGATGGAGCAAATTGTAATGCAGCGCGTACAGGAGGGCGTGGACAGCGCCCAAGCGGGGACACAAGCGCGCCTGGCAACAGCTCGCGCCCACCTTCGCGTAACGCAAGCTGAGGGCGCTGCTGACGTTCTTCGCGGCTCGCTCTCTCAACTCACCGGAATGCCCACGTCATCAATTGAAACCGCGCCTGACTCGGTGCCTGCTTTGCCGGAAACCGACGCCCCCGACGATCTTGCTGCCAAGACGATTCAGACCAACCCGGCAGTTCTGTTCGCGCAGGAGCATGCGATTGCACAAGGCTTTCGCGCACGCGCGGAACACCGCGCATTATGGCCATCCCTGGATTTTGCAACCCAGTATGCGGTGCTCGCAAAATTCAACAACTGGACCCAGTTTTTTCCAACCAAAGCCTTCGAGCGGAACAATGCGACAGTTGGAGTGGTAATCCGATTCCCGTTCCTTAATTTTTCTCAGCGCGCGCACGCCCAGGCGGCAGATGCCGACGCCATTCACGCCACCAAAGAAGTTGAGAACACTAAAAACCAGGTCTCGCAAGAAGTGTTGAAGTTGCAGCGCTCGGTCGAGCAGCTAAAGGCCGCGCAGGACGTTTCTCAATTGGAATACGAACTCGCGCAATCGAATGTAAATGCGGTTGAGATCCGAATGAACTCGGGAAGTGCCGGCATTCACGATGAGGCCGATGCCCGGACCGACTTGGCTGAGAAATTCGGTTCCCTCGAAGATGCAAAATTTCAACTTCAGCGGGCCCGCATCGGACTGCTGCGCGCAACCGGGGACTTGGAATCCTGGACAGAAAAATAAAGACAGAAAAATAAAATGGTATTTGGCGCATTATTGCGCTTCAGGTCGCTGCTGCTTTTCCACTATTGAATGGCCAGAATCACTGTTCAGGGCAAACGCGTTGTTCCCTTAAATTCAAG
>QHZV01000008.1 GCA_003224785.1 Acidobacteriota bacterium | reverse complement strand
GCTCACTACGAATCGTCCTTACCAGCAAGCCCACGATTGCGAAGACGCACTGCGGATCATTCATTCTATTTCCGGCAAGCGGCTCGACCCCACGGCTGTTGCCGCTCTCGATGCCATTTATCAGCGCGGGGAGATTCGCGTACCCCGCACCGTTCCGCTAGCCGCAAAAGCCGCGGCAGCCACAAAGAGCGTCCCTGCGAGTGTGGCCTTTCAGAGGCCGAATGATGGCGGACTGAATATGGATCGAACGTAGAGCCGTCAGGCATCACCTGTCAGTACGATCAAAAATACACTGCATCCTAACCTCAGTTATCCGAAGATCTGACGAGGCCTACATGTATTTGGCGTGTACTTGGTTTTGCTGACAGCTGATAACTGACGGCTGGTTGATTTTCCTGACCGCTGACGGCTGATGACTGACGGCTCGTATAATCACCTCAGAGCTGCCATTCATGATTCAGACGCTTTTCGGCACCCCTGAGAAAAAAGCCGGCCTTTTTGACCGCCTGAAAGAGGCCGTATCCCGCACTCGCGAAAATCTGAGCGAGCGGATTGACGAAGCTGTTGCCTTCAGCAAAGAAATTGACCGCAATACTCTTGACGATCTGGAAGCCACTCTGCTCGGAGCTGATTTAGGATCGGCGACCACTCATGAGGTACTCGAGAAACTTCGTGAGCGCGCCGACCGCAAGCAGATCAAAAGTGTTGAAGAACTCAAGAGCCTGCTCAAAGCCGAACTGCTGAGAATTCTGACTCGAGCGAATACCCCGCCTGTCGAGAGGCCGGAGGGAGTCCCAGAAGTCGTTCTGGTTGTGGGCGTAAATGGAACCGGCAAAACCACCACCATCGGCAAACTCGCTCAAACGGTGCGCTCCGACGGCAAAACCGTGTTGCTGTGTGCCGCCGATACGTTCCGCGCAGCCGCGATCGAGCAACTCGAAATCTGGGGACATCGCACCGGGACAGAAGTCATCCGAACCAAGGCGGGCGGAGACCCCGCAGCCGTGCTTTATGACGCACTCGAAGCGGCAAACGCCAGGCACATTGATTGCGTGATCGTGGACACCGCCGGGCGTCTGCACACAAAAACAAATCTGATGGCAGAGCTCGAAAAGATGCGTCGCACGGCCCAGCGCCTCATTCCCGGCGCTCCGCACGAAGTTTTGCTCGTGATAGACGCAACTACGGGTCAAAATGGATTGCAGCAGGCCAAGTTATTCACTGACGCTGCCGCAGTCACGGGAGTCGTGCTCACGAAACTCGACGGCACCGCGAAAGGCGGCGTTGTGGTGGCTATTGCACGCGAGCTTGGATTGCCTGTGCGTTATGTGGGCGTGGGCGAAAAGGCTGGAGATTTGTTGCCGTTCGATCCTGAGGCATTTGTAAATTCGTTATTCGCGTAAGCAGCTGCTGGCTCGTACTGCTGGTTCGTACTACTAGCTTCTAGCAACCTGTCTTATGCTGACTGACAGCACACAGAAAAACTAATTCGGTCTCTTTTTCAGAGTGTCAAACTCTCTCGAATCCGAGCAGTCTCATTTGCGGCAGGCGATTGAACTCGCCCGGAAAAGCTTTGGCTTAGCTTCACCCAATCCGAACGTGGGTGCAGTTTTGGTGGACGCCAATGGAAATATCGCCGGTGAGGGATTCCACACCTACGAGGGTCTGAAGCATGCCGAGATCCTGGCGATTGAGCAGGCCGGCGGGAAAACGCGCGGCGCCACCCTATATATCAACCTGGAACCATGTTCACACCAGGGCCGCACAGGCCCATGCACGGATGCCTTAATTTCAGCCGGGGTGAAACGAGTTGTGGCATGCACAGCCGACCCTAATCCGGCGGTCAGTGGTCGTGGATTCGCACGCCTGCGTCAGGCCGGCATTCAAGTAGCATCGGGCATTCTGGAGGAGGAAGCGCGACCGCTAAACGATGCTTTCGCCAAGTACATCCGCTACAAGCTTCCACTCGTGACTTTGAAGGCAGGAATGACGCTGGATGGCAAGATTGCCCCTCCGCCCGAGGACCTTACAGGCGCATTACCCGCGGGGGGACCCACTGGAGGATGGATCACCAGCGATGAGGCCCGAGCGCACGTACAGCAACTGAGGCATCAGCACGATGCCATTCTTGTTGGGGTCGGAACTGTGCTCGCAGACAATCCCTTGCTCACGGATCGCAGTGGCCTTCCACGCCGCCGGCAGTTACTGCGCGTGATTGTGGACTCACACCTGCGCATGCCGCTCGATTCGCGAGTGGCACAAACTGCAGCAAACGATGTGCTTGTCTTTTGCTCTTTCGCCGAGGAGAAACGAAAGCAGCAACTACGCGACCATGGAATCGAAGTCGCCCAAGTGGCCCCGGCAGGCCCCGACGGGCGGCCAGATTTACAAGCTATCTGCCGGCATCTCGCAGAACGCGAGATTACAAGCGTGATGATTGAAGGAGGAGCGCTGGTGAACTGGACCGCGCTGGCTTCGGGCGTGGCGGACAAAGTTTTCTTGTACTATGCGCCCAGAATTCTGGCAGGAACAGGCTCAGTCCCATTTGCCGCAGGCCACGGCTTTCGCAAGATGAGCGAGGCCGCACATTTGAAAAGCTTCCGCCTGCACCGGTTCGGGGAAGACTTTGCCGTAGAGGGATACCTGCGCGATCCGTATCTCGACTGAACGCGGAGCGAACCTACTTTTCTTTGCGAAGGAAGAGTCCCGTACTCGCATCCACGTCGGCCACTAACTTGGCGTCGTTGCGGCCATTGCCGTAAATCACGTGCCAGACCAGATTGTTTTCACTGCGGTTCCAATCCAGAAAATACGAGACTGGAGTATCTGGATTTTCCTGCAATATTTTCTCGCCTCCATGCTTCTGCGCCACATCGAAGGCCTGATCAGAGTCCACTTTAAGGAACGCCATCTCAAAAGAATTGCCGGGCATGTAAGAATCCTGGGTGCCGGGAGTGACCCCGCGCGGAGTATCCTGCGATTCGACTCCGGACCATACGTACGACCGCGAACTGCTCTGGGCTGCCGAAGCAAACGCTCCGCGCCACAGGAGTGCTTTGCCATCCTTGCCCTTGCTATCTGGGCGAGCCTGGGATTGAAGTTGGTAAGGCCGCGCGTCGGGAGCCCAACCCCGCGCCGAGATAAACAGTTGCTGGAAGGCGCTTCTCCCGGTCAACGGTTCCGCAGGCTTAGGCTTTTCCGGGGGTGGGTTCGATCCCGATGTACATCCCGAAGCCACAGCCAGAGACAGCAGAACCAGCGCGAGCCGTTTCATTTAAAGCCCCCTTTTGGAAGAAAATTTGCGAACCGGGAGTATCCGGTGCATTCTACTAAATAAGCTATGAACAATACTCTCGAGCAACTGCGCACGGCCATAACCGAAGCAATTCACGGCATGACGCCTGCCGACCTTGCGCGTCATCCCGATGGCAAATGGTGCGCGGCTGAGATTCTCGATCATCTGAATCTAACCTATATCGGCACCGCGAAGAATCTGCAACGTTGTCTCACGGCCGGTCAAACCCTCGCCAGTCCTGACCGCCGCAGCAAACGTTGGCCGCGTTTTTTTCTTACCGGGCTGGGCCTGTTTCCATCAGGCCGGAAATCGCCTGAACGTGTGCTTCCGCGCAATCTCCCGCCATCGCAAGTAACAGTTGAAGTTATTCAGAACCTGACGCACATGGAAGAAATAATTCGCGAATGCGAAGCACGCTTCGGCAATTCAAAGCCCGTGGCCGATCATCCGGTGCTCGGTCCGCTGACGACCAATGAGTGGAGCAAATTCCATCTAGTCCATGGCAGGCATCACGCGAAGCAGATCCTGCGCTTAAGGCAGAACTGAGTTGTTATTCTCTCGTCGAATTTGGCACGCCTGATTTTCGCGCCTGCTCCTGGAACTCGGTCAACTTACCTTTAGCTTCGTCGAGGACCTTCTGCTTGTCGGCGATCTGCTGTTTGTACTTCGCCTCTTCTTCATCGAAACCGCGAGGGTTTTGCACTGTCCGCGCCGTGCTGGAGTTGAAATCGGCCTTCTTAACTTGCAATTCCCGCTGCAGCACATCCACCTCGCGCGACAACAAATCAACTTTGCCCTTCTGCCATCCTTCAGCTGGGGCGAGTCATCGGCCTTTTTCGGAGAATCGGCTTTATCGTCGTTTGTTGACGTGGATTCGGGCGATGCAGCACCCACAACGCTCACCTTGCCATTTTCCGGCAGATTATCGTTATCGTACGTCTTCGCAGACTTTTCAACGCGCTTGGTCTTCTTTACCGCACGCGCATAATCACCCAGAGGTTGGGACTGCGTTTGCGCAGTAGCAGTCGTCACTGGTGCGAGACAAATCGCCGCCATGGTCAGGACGAAAATCCGTTTCAAGCGTTGCTCCATATGTTTGCCTCCATGCAAGAACTAATTCATTGCTAAGCGTGTGCGCCTTTAGCCTGTTCGTCACCAGCGAGAAATTGGCCAACGACTTTTTCCAGGCGTCCGGCTTCCGCCGATATGTCGCCTGCGAGACCGGTACTTGGGCCCGCGGCCGTTTTCATTTGTTCTGCCCACTCACGGATTGTCGCGAGCGAACTGCGCAGATCCAGTGCCAATTCCGCGGATTCCTCGGCGCGAAGGACTCGCGCGTGCCGCAAGGCTGCCGCTTCGCCGTGATCGGCAATGACTGAAGCCAGTCCGAGAACTTCGCCTCCGGGCACACACACCGGAATCAGCGTGATCTTCAGCGAACGATCTTCACCGCTGGGGGTCACGTACCAGGCTTCAAGAACCTCGTCACACGACTCGCCATGCAGCCCTTTGCTGAAAGCATCCGTTGCTTTTGATTCGCGCCCGTCTCCCGACAAAACCTTGGTATCGCGAAAGATCTCCGCCATGCTCATTCCCATGAGTGATGCGAAACCCAGAATTCTTCGAGCCGCAGCGTTCGCCTGCCGGACCAGCCCGTTGGGTCCCACAAACAGCATCCCGACGGGAAGATTGGCAATGATGGAGGAGGTGATGTGTTCAGAGGTCTTGGTTCGCCGACGTTGCTGTTGCTGCTCATTTTGTAAAGCAAACTTCTGCTGTTTGAGCTGCTGAATGACCGTGTAGGCTTGCAGCGGAAGCGATGTCGCCGCGCCAGAAGAATCTGACATGTCGCCGGTTTCCACAATGCTGTTACGCAATATGCGAATGGCGATCGCGCCAATCACGAATGCTGCCACCGAGCAAAGCAGAACCATTGCCGCACGAAAAAAAAGTGGATTGGTCAGCAGCTTCACATCAGCCTCCAATACCAGTGGAGAAACTGCTGACCAAAGAAAAACGCCACCAGCCCCATGCTGCCCAGGAAAACCCCGAACGGCATCTGATGGCGCCGCAGCGCGACTTTCGCCGAAGCCCAAGCGTTTCTCCGGGCGGCCAGACCGGACTCATGAAACGCGTGCCTCCGACGCTGCGTACGCTTGATCCATACAGCGAAAACTGTCCACAATCCAAAAGCTGATCCCGCAATGGAAGCGGTGAAAATTGTCAGAATCGTCAGCCGCAGCCCGACAAACGATCCGATCATCGCCATCAATTTCACATCGCCGAAACCCATGCCCTCCACGCCACGCCAACGCAGATAAACGACTCCCACTCCATATAGAAACGACGCTCCAACGGCGGCGCCGAAGAGCGCGTCCATAAGCGAAAACAGCCGCCAGGAAAGATCCGAACTGACCGGCAACTGAACAACGCCGGGCAACACCATCGAAAGCAGATCGTTCACCGGAACCAGCAAACTGAACGCGAGGCCCGCGACCAACCCCGTCAAAGTTAATTTGTCCGGCAGAAGATGCGTCTCGGCATCGGTAAAAATTAAGCCGAGGAGCAGAAATCCAAAGACAGCACACTTCAGCATTGCAATCGTCAATCCGAAATGCGAGTAGCAGAGCAGAAAAAGACCGCCGGTCAGGAGTTCTACGATGGCGTATCTTGGAGTGATTTTTACGGAACAGTTCCGGCAGCGTCCACGAAGAAATAGCCAACTCAAGACCGGAACATTGTCGTAAAAACGAATCGCTTTCCCACATCCGGGACATGCAGAGCCGGGCCGCACGACCGAGAGTCCGCGCGGCATCCGGTAGATGCACACGTTCAGGAAGCTGCCAAATGCCAGCCCCAGCGCGAACACTCCCCCTGAAATGATCGGATCCAATGTATCTCCAGGCGACACGTTTGCCCGCGAATTCACGGGCATAACTGGCCTGATTATATGTCGGGGAGACGAGGCTACGTGGGTACAAAGGTCATTGGACTGAAGGACATGGGGCAGGGTTGTTACACGGCCAATTGAGGGCCGCGGCCATGAGTGTGGACGGCTACGCCGCTTGCGAGTTGGCCATGCCTGGCGACTCGGGCAGGAAGACGGCAAAAACGGTGCCACTATTGCCCGGGCTTGTGCGACTGGCCACCCGCATCCACCCGCCGTGCTTCTGCACTGTTCCATAAGCCAGCCAGAGTCCCAGTCCGGTGCCAGAATCTTTCTTGGTTGTGTAGAACGGTTCAAAGATGTGCGGCAGATCGACAGGCTTGATCCCATTTCCAGTGTCCGCAACCGTAATCCGCACACCCGATCTCTGCTCTCCCGAATATTCGTGAGTTCGCGCGACTCTCAATCTAAGCCTGCCGCCTTCTTGCATGGCATCCATGGCGTTGAGAATTAAATTTGAAATCAATTGACGCAGTTCTCCGGGATAGCCCCGAATCTCCAAATTCTCGCCGAGATGGCGGTCCACGACCACACGTTTACTCTGTAGCTTGCGCAAGTACAGCTGTAAGACTTCCTCCAGAATCTTGCCTGCATCCAGGGGTTCTGGAGATGCGGTTTCACGGACGAAGCCCAATGCTTGCTGCGCGATCGAATCGAGCCTGCCAATCTCCTGCTCGGCTAGGCGGAGATACTCGTCACGACTCGAGGCGTCCCGCCGCGCCAGATATACGAGATTGGTCAGTGCCTCGAGCGGGTTCTTGATCTCATGCGCAATCGCGGCAGTCAGCCTTCCCGCGGTCGCCAACCGTTCATTGCGACGGAGCGCCTGTTCGGTGCGCTTCTGTGCGCTTACATCACGCGCAATTGCGGACGCGCCGACCAACTTGCCTTCCTCATTGCGCAGGGGCGAAACCGAAAGCAGAACTGTGAGACGGGTTCCATTCTTGTCCAGCCTTTCCGTTTGATAGCTGCCCACGCGCTCTTCGCGATTCAGCCGCAACAGATTGTTCCCGAATTCTTCCAGCCGGTCGGGCGGCACCAGAACGGAAATAGGTCTGCCGAGAATCTCGGTTTCAGTGTATCCATACAGAGCTTCCGCTCCTCGGTTCCAACTCGTAACAATTCCATCCACAGTGAAACTGACAATAGCGTCCTCGGAGGAGGTTACGATTGCTGCCAGTTGTTGTCGCACTTCGTCGGCTTTCTCTTCTGCCCGCGAACGCTGGCGCGCCAGTCCCGCTACCAGCACTGAGATCAATACGAAAATTCCCACTCTTTGCAGTTCGGTCTGCGAGATCTCGATTCCACTTTTTGGACCGAACACAAAGTAATCGAGCACGAGGGCCGAACTGAAGGTACAGAGCACAGCTGGTCCAAAGCCGAAAAATCGCGCGACGAAAACCACAGCGAGGATAAAAATAACGAATGGGTCTTGGTGCATTACCGGCGACAGCCACCAGATACACCAGGAGAGTGCGGTCGCAGCGAGCGCGGATCCGTACCACGCGACGCGGTCTGACCATCGCGGCTCAAATCTATAGATCGGACTGTAACGTTTGTCCATGACCGAACAACGACGGGCGACTGTGAAGAAGCGGCAGGAGTACTACACGAACTCTGTAAGGGAATTTAGCACGAATTGTTCGAAACGCTACACGCGGGAGTACAAAAAAATGAGCGCGGATTGCGCCGCGCTCAATACTGCAAATAATTTCACTGCTGATTTGTGCTGGCCGCCGCCCGCGCCGGCTTCGTCGTGGGTACTATAGTAACCGGCGATTGCAAAGTGAAGGTCAGGACCTTCTCTGAAGACAGTTTGATGTCCGGCTTTTTACTCGCCGCTTGCACCCCGCCTCCGGCCCCCGCCCCTGCGACCGAACCGATTGCAGCGCCTTTGCCCCCGCCAAAAATTCCGCCGAGGATGGCTCCGGCAATCGCGCCACCGCCAACTTTTTCCGCGGTGTTTTTTCCCCGCGAACCGGTTTCTTGTTTAAAGTGATCGGTTTCAATGTTGTAGTACTTCTCGCCGACCTTAATCCGGTCAAGCTGCAGTTCGAGCAAAGCCCGTCCGGCAAACTTTCCGGAAGATTGCGCGTTCACTACGTGACCTTCCACGTCGTAGTGCGCAAGAATCGCAACGTCTCCGTCAACCGCCACTGGGGCGTCCAGGGTTGCGTGGAAGGTGTCACCAACCTGCGCAGTCGCGCTGTCAATCGCGTCCACCAAGCGGACCGGAATCACAGCTCCCGAAGGCACTGTGACTTTCGCTGGCTCAGGTGGTGGCGGAGGTGTGGCAGCAGCCTGCTGAACAGGCGCAGCGACTGGATCCTGACTCGGCGGCGGCACCGAGTTCGTCGCTGGAGGAGGTGAGGCCTGCGCCATCTGATCGTTCGAATTCGCCGCGTAATGGCTATGCTTACGCGATGGCGATGGCTTTTCTTTTTGCCGGGACCGCGGCGACTCGCGGATTGGTGCAGGAGTTGCCTCGGGCGCAGGCGCCGGCTCTGCGGCTGCTTGCTGCCTTCCCACCTGCAGATTGTTGATTACCGTCTTCACGCCGGGTTCGGACGCCGCGTATTTTGCCGCGGCTTCGCGCTGCGCGTCGTTATCAACTGTACCGGAAAGAGTGACCGTACCTTTGTCGGATTGCACAGTCATTTGCTTGCCCTGCAATCCAGAATCTGAAGAAAGCTTCGCTTGAATACTGGAAACCGTCTGGGTGTCATTTGCAGGCTTTGCGCACGCCACCGCAAGCGCGAGGACAACAACGGACGCAATGGTCCGCAGGAACAGGGAGGTTCTTGCTTTCATACGTTTACTCCTGACGATGTGAGCGGGCTTGATCTCAGTTTACCTTAAATACCAATACAGATTCCTTGCTTGGATCGAAGCTCAGAAACGCAACACAATTCCCGTAGAAAACCTGGCGTGGCCCTGTGGCTGTCCCGAAAAGTGCGTGTGAATGTAATCGCCTTGGAAGCGCCAGCCGAGAATCGGAGCAATTTTAAAGTCCAGACCGCCGCCAACCGCGCTGGCAAATGAAAAATCTGAACTCGCGCCAGTACTATCTGCGGCCCCAAACAATACGTGTGCAAATGGCCTGACTCTTCCTA
>QHZV01000007.1:1682-8275 GCA_003224785.1 Acidobacteriota bacterium | reverse complement strand
CCATTAATTTCGAGAAAGCGCAGCAACTGCCCGGACCCGCTACTCGATGACTATGCTTCCCGAGCCAGTCTGCACCTCAATCGGTACTCCGCCTCCGCCGACTTTGCCGCGCACTTCTTTGCGTCCAATAGAGCCTTGCACGGTCACAGGATGCGACAGATTAATAGACCCCGAACCGGTGTGCGCGTTCAGATCGAACGATGCATTTTGCGGAAGGCGAAGCTGCACGCTGCCTGATCCGGTATGCACGGTCCAGCCGCCAGTGGCCTCTCCGTCCGCTTTAATATTAACCGGTTTCGGCACGGACCGATCCGGGCGCGCTCTGCTCCAGAACGAGATGACCACTTCCGGTTTCGCCATCGAATCCGCCAGCCACTTCCGTTGCATGGATCGAGCCACTTCCAGTACGGGCATAAACCGAACCTTTAGCGCCGTCTATTTCCACGCCGCCGGATCCGGTCTGCGCGCGAACACTTGAACCGATACTTGAGATTTTCAGGCTGCCCGATCCAGTGCTGGCTTCCAGCGATCCGGAGATTCCTAGAATGGTTTGGCTTCCAGAGCCGCTGGAAGCCCGCAATGCCGTGCTGGCCGGCACAACCAGCTCATAGCTGATTGAAATATTATGCTTGAGTTCGGGATCGTCAATGTGGCCAATGCGGATGTCATTTCCGCTCTGCTGAATGGGAGGGTTGCTCTCGAGACGTTTGATCTTCTCATCGGCGTTATCGCCAAACCACTCAGTCGCCCGGATGTGTCCGACGACGTGCACTTCGGATGAGTTCCCGGTGCGCACATCAATGGATCCAGACCCGGTTTCCACTTGCAGATTAACACTCCCGCTCACTTTCAGGGTGCGGTCAAATTCGCCGTGTGTGGCGGCGAGGACCGGCAGACAGATGATTATGAAAAAAGCAGAAATGAGTAGCGCGAACCGCATGGAAGTTGACTTCAAAGCCATGGTGCCTCCCGTGATTGCTCAGACGTTGCTCAGACTGGGGGACTGGCGGCGAAGCCCGTCCCTGCAGGAACTTGGCTTGTTACTGCAAGATGACTTGATCGTCCTGCTTCAGACCATTCAAGACTTCAGTCTTAGCGCCGTTTGAGATCCCAATGTTGATCGCAACCTTTCGCTTGCCGTCTTTACCCTTGGGATCAGGCACTTCGACCGAAGCTTTGCGATCTTTGTCGTAAATGATTGACCCTTCAGGAATTTGGAGCACACCCTTGTGCTCTTCGAGAATGATTTCGGCATTGGCAGTCATTTCGGCTTTTAGTTCCCCGCCAGCATTGGCGATCGAAACGCGGACCTCAAAAGTCGTGACGTTGTCTTTCTCCACGCCCATCGGCGAAATCTTGGTGACCACGCCATTGAAAGTTTTGTCTTTAAACGACTCCACCTTGATCCGCGCCGGCTGACCCAGATAGACCCGGCCGATGTCGCTTTCATCCACCTTGCCTTTTACATAGACCTGGCTGGTGTCGCCCAAGGTCATGACCAGTGTCGCACTCGACCCGAGGACAAGAATTGAGCTGACCGCATCACCCATCTCTACGTCGCGGGAAAGAACGATGCCATCAATCGGAGAGACGATATCGGTATAGCTGAGTTGCTCTTCAAACTGTTTCAGGCTGGCTTCGTCTTGCGCGACTTGAGCCTGGGTTTGCGCGATCTTGGCCTGAAGCACCGTCATCTGCGCACGCGCGACACTCTGTTTATTGACGGCGAGCCGGTATTCTTTTTCGGCATCGTCAAGCGCCGACATGGAAACCACGCCATCTTTTTGCATTTGCAGCGCTCGGTCATAGGAACGCTTCAGTAGCGGAACATCGGGCCCTTCGGCGTCAACCTTGGAGCGCTCGTAATCGGCTTCCGCGCCTTTCAAATTGGCACGCGCAGCCAGCAGGGCTGCACGAGACTGTTCGACGCCTGCCTCGATTTCGACTTTATCGAGCTGGGCGAGCAATTGGCCCTTCTTGACCCGGTCGCCATATTCGACCAGCAACTTTTTTACAATGCCGCTGGCTTTCGATTTCACTTCCACCTTAGTGATCGGCTCAACTTTGCCGGTCGCGACCACGCTCTTAGCCAAGTCGTTTTTCTCGACCTTGGCGAGCTTTGAGGGATCAATCTTTGAGCTGCCGTGGGCAATCGCCATCCCTGCCCAAATGATGAGGGCCAGAACCACCGCGCCAATACTAGAAAGGATGATGATGATCTTTTTGCGTCGCTTCTTACGTCCGTTTACGTTGCCGTTCACAACTTCCTCCTGATGGTGTAGCTCTGGCCGACTTCTAAGGGTTAATACGGTGGGTATATGACGTTAGTTCCGCTAATCCCTGAACAATGTTTAAGCTATGAGCAAGGAAATTGTGCCTAGGCTCATTCAGTTAGACCAGCCAGAGTGGGAAATGGAAGCAGAACAACCAGTAATGTTCAAGGAACGACCGAGGCGGCTAGCTTCCACGGGCTGATTACATTGTAGCCGCCAGTCGCCCGAGTGGCCAAATGCAGCCCTTTGGAATGCTAAAATTAGCCGCAAATGGTCGCTTTCGTGCTGCTCCGGGTATTGCTAATCGTCTTCCTGGTGGCGGCAAACGCCTTTTTCGCTGCTGCGGAGTTCGCCCTGGTCAGCGTGCGTGATACCCGCATCCAGCAGCTCATAGAAGCCCGTCGGATCGGCGCACGCATCCTGCAAAGGCTGCACCGCAACCTTGATGAGGTAGTCAACGGCGTTCAACTCGGCGTAACCGTGGTCAGCCTGACCCTGGGCTGGATCGGCGAACCCATGGTGGCGCATTTTGTCGAGAGCTTCCAGTTCCTGCAAAAGGTCCCGCACGCATTGGTGTATGCCCACACTATTGCAATCGCCGTCGCTTTCGGCCTGATCACCGGCACACACGTGATCCTCGGGGAACTCGTGCCGAAATCTCTCGCGCTGCAGCGGGCCGAGCAGGTTGCTCTAGCGGTCGCGGCGCCGATGGATGTTTTCCTGACCCTCACCCGTCCCATAATTTTCCTGTTGGGAAAGTCTGCAGGTTCAGTGTTGAAGGCGTTTGGACTTCACAGAGTCCGACAGGGGCCGGTGCACTCTCCGGACGAGGTGAAACTGATCGTCACCGCCAGCAGGGAACTGGGGCAGATCGCTCCTGCGCAGGAAGAGATGGTCCATCATGCGCTTGAACTGGAGAACATCACCGCACGCGAAGTGATGGTGCCGCGACCTGACATCTTCTCGCTCCCCGGCGATCTCATATTGCAGGACGCGATCGATCGAGTGGTTGAGGAGCAGCATTCGCGTATTCCCATTTACGATCCCAAGAGTGGGCCAGAGCACATTATCGGTGTGCTTTACGCGAAAGACTTAATGCGCTGGGTAGGGTTGCGACTGGCTGCCAGGCCGGTGCCAATGGTGCCCGTGCGCATTGGCGAGATGAGAATCAGCCAGGTGATGCACGATGCACTCGTCATTCCTGAAACCAAACCACTCTCGGAGTTGCTTGAGGAATTCAAAGAGCGCAAGCGCCACATGGCCATCGTGGTGGATGAGTTCGGGTCCACGGCCGGGCTCATCACTGTCGAAGACATTCTGGAACAACTTGTCGGCGAAATTGAGGACGAGTTCGATGTTGTTTCGCTGAATGCAGGCCAGGCCGGAAGCAAAATGTTGTTGCTGGATGGGACTGTGGGTCTTCTCGACCTGGAATCGCAATATGATCTGTTGCTTCCACGTGATGCCGGCTTTGAAACGCTTGCAGGCTTCATGCTGGCAAAGCTGCAAAAGATTCCACAGCTCGGCGATTCCTGCTACTACGGGGGACGACGATTCACTGTAGAAGAAATGGACGGTCACCGAATCTCAAAAGTAAAAGTTGAAGATGTGCAACCGGCCGCGGTTCAGGCCGGAGATTAACGTGGGATCTAAGCGAGCACTCTTTTCGTGAGAACCCTACGCTACCTGCTAACCCGAGCTGCTTATGCCTTGCCAGTGATCTGGCTGGTCGTCTCTGTCGTTTTTCTTCTCATCCATCTCGTTCCCGGCGACCCAATTCTGCAAATGCTCGGAGAAGGCGCGCCCGCCACTGACATCGCCGCAACGCGCCATGCCTACGGTTTGGATATCCCACTCGGGCAGCAATATCTGCATTACTGGAAAGGCGTGCTGCACGGCGATCTTGGGCCTTCGTTGCGGTTCAATCAAAATGTGTCCAAGCTGATCGCGCAACGTTATCCATATACATTGCAATTGACGGTGGCAGCATTGATCGTGGCGCTGATCATCTCGATTCCAGCGGGCGTGCGTTCTGCGCAGCGGTGCGGCAAATGGGACGACAAAACGCTCAGCGTTGTGAGCCTGTTCGGGCTCTCGTTTCCAAATTTTGCTCTCGGCCCAATCCTGATCTTGATTTTTTCCATCTATCTCGGGCTTCTGCCAGTATCAGGGTCTGGAAGCGTCGCCCACTTGATATTGCCGGCGATCACCATGGGCGGATCGCTGGCTGCGATTCTCACTCGCATGGTGCGAACTTCGATGCTTGAAGAACTCGGGCAGGACTACATCCGTACCGCGCGGGCCAAAGGTTTGCCCGAGCGGACCGTCGTTTACCGTCACGCGCTTCGCAACGCTATGTTGCCGATCCTGACGGTGGTTGGATTGCAATTCGGGGCGCTCCTGGCCGGCGCCATTGTCACTGAGACAGTCTTCTCCTGGCCAGGAATCGGAAGGCTCACCATTCAGGCAATCGGAAACCGCGATTACTATCTGGTGCAGGGATGCATTCTGGCGATTGGACTGACATACGTTCTGGTGAACTTTCTGACCGATCTGTTGTACTCAGTTGCGAATCCAAGAATTCGGCAATGATGAGCGCCGGGAGCGGTGTTTAGGGAGGCAGTTGGCCTGGGCCTCCAGACAACACCACGCCGTTCCCCGCGGAGATGCTGATTGATTACGTGCGAATCTACACGAACTAAGCTGGCTTGTCGGTGCGAAGTAGAGGCAAACTGGCAGGCGCTTGCCCTTGTCCCAGAGGGTCCGCAATCGCCTTCAATTCCGGATAGTGCTCGATCAGCGATTCCGGCGCTGCCACACGGCGGCCCGTGAGCATGTGTTTGAGTTGCAGCCCGTTCACCCCGGCTTTGGCTTCGAAGTGATTATTCGCGATCACGAATGTGATTTTCGCCTCGCTCGCGATTGTTTCCACCCGCTCTTTCCATCCAATCAGTTCGTTCGATTTGTACAAATAATTGTAGCGATCTGAAGGCTTCTCCGGCTCGAACCACTGATCATAGTTGCGTCCATGCAGACGTACGTATCCTATTGGGGAAGTCACGTGCGCAGTCGGCGACAATGCACGTCCAAGCTGCGGCTGATCAATGTTGCAGAAGCTGACATTCCGCTCGGCGAAGTACGCGATCGTCTCAGGATTGTCCCAAGTGGAGTGCCGCACCTCAACCACGCGTGGATAGCGCCGTATTCTTGAATGAAACAGGGAACTGGATCAACAGTGCGCCAAACTTGCCCGTGACAGCCAATGCCTCAAGGCCTTCGCGCGCGAGCCGTTCGTCCTCATCATTAGGGTGAATCGAAACCGCCGATGTCGGCTCAATTGCAGCCAGAGGAGAGTGGGTGAACGACCGGTGCAGCTTGGCGGTGAAGAGAAAGCTGGGGTTTGCATCCGACACAATACGCGCCCAGAGTTTGGCGATTTCCGGCTTGATGTGTCCGTAAAAAGATGTGTTGATCTCGACCACATCGAAGCAACGAGCCAGGAGTTCCAGCGGATGCTGTTTGCGCCGCGACATGCCGGGAGGATAAAAGATGCCCTCCCAGTCTTTGTAGGACCAGCCGGCGGTGCCCACGCGAATAGAGTTTGTCGCTAGCATCCACTTTATTTAAGCAGCTAGATAGGAGGCGGGGCAATTCAAATATTCCGACAGCAGAATCCAGTGTCAGCAATTGTTGAGCCCGGGCTCCCGCGCGAAAGCCAAACGTATCCGCGTCCGACTACATCAGCGGCAATCCATCTGATTATTAATGCTGCGTGAATTGAGCAACCCCCGTATTCAGGTGAGCAACTAAGGTCGCCAGTTCTGAGCACTTCTGGGCGAATCGCTGGCGTTTGCGCAAGGCGCTCCGGAAGAGATAGGCCTTTCCTGGAGGACTTGATGCGCACGGCTTACTTCTCCCCGTTCACTTACGTTAATTTCTTGGTTCTTCTTGTTTTAACCTGCGGCTCATACGCGCAGCCAGTGAAAGCTAAAGTTCTTGATTCCAGATACGGGAATGTACCTCTGTCGTTCGAGTTGAACCGTGGACAGGCGCCTGAGGGAGTTCAATTTCTTGCGCGCGATGCTCGATCAGAGCTGCATCTGACGGCCGACGAAGCTATTCTTTTTGTGAACAGTGGAGATGGGTCTCGATCCCAGGCGCAGCGTTTGACGCTGAAATGGTTGGCTGCAGAACACAATTTGCGCGCGCAAGGAGAAGAGCAGCAACTGGGCTTAGTCAATTATCTCGTTGGACAGCAAAGTCAGTGGCTCACAGGCATCCCGACTTACGAACGGGTACGGTATCACGGAGTTTATCCCG
>QHZV01000007.1:0-1647 GCA_003224785.1 Acidobacteriota bacterium | reverse complement strand
ACCTTGAAATTTCACCTGGCGCGGACATTTCGCGCGTTGAAATGCAGGTAGATGGCGCTGCACTTCGTCTTAACCCTAATGGCGACTTGCTGATGAAAATCGCGCTCGAGGACGTTTTGTGGCAGAAGCCGATTGCTTTTCAAATTATCGATGGTAAACGACAGGACATTAAGGTGGATTACAAGCTCACCGCCGATAATCATGTGACACTTCAGGCGAACTCCTACGACCATAGATTCCCGCTAACGATTGATCCCACCCTTGCCTTCTCGGCGCTGATAGGGCCCGCTGATGGCTATGCTTATGTGGCAGTTGATAATAGCGGTAGCGCATACATTGCCACCAGCACGATCAGCCACGAGTACCAGAGCACCGAGGGAGCGTTCATGAGAAATGGGGTTTTCACTTATCAGGCGCCCTCGGCATATAGTGGTGGTCCGCACAACTTAGTGGCGATCACAAAATTTACGCCCGACGGTTCGCACCTCTTGTACTCAACGTACCTGGGAGGATCTCAGTTCGACGGCAATGGTGATGTGGTCGTCGTCGGCACGACTCAAGACACTGATTTTCCGGTCACCGCTAATGCCCTGCAGTCACAAGCCACAGATTGCTTGTACTTGGATTTCTACAATGGGTTTATAACGAAGCTGAATCCAAGCGGATCTGGATTGCTTTATTCGACGTACTTGAGCGCCAGTTCACAAGTCTATGCCAGTGCTGTCGCACTTGATGCCGCAGGCAACATGTACGTTGGGGGCTTCGCCGGCGCCACCGATTTTCCCCACACCAAAGACTTTTCTTCGTGCACCGGACCTTGCTCAGACGATTTCATCGCGAAGTTTACTCCCTCCGGAACCATGGTCTATTCAGCTTTGTTCGGTGGCGGCACGAACATAGGTCTCGGTCCGGTTTTCGAGGCGCTGGCGCTTGATCCCGCCGGAGACGTTTATTTCACCGGCTTTACTCAGACGCAGAGCCTGCCGGTGGTCAAGCCAATCCAACGGACTCTGAACGGCCCGCAGAATGCTTTCGTAGGTGAATTGGATCCGACGGGCGGCAAGTTTAAATTTCTTACTTACTATGGTGGTAGCGGTTATGACGGCGCCTATGGCATCGGGCTCGATGCCGCCGGAAACGTGTACTTTTCTGGTATCGCAGGATCTCAGGATTTCCCGGTGCAAAACGCCTACCAGAGCACGAATCCTGCCTCAGCATGCTTCCTAGGGATACAATCGTCGTTTGTCACCGAACTCACGCCCTCAGGTACATCCGTTGTGTACTCAACTTACTTCGGCGGCACGACCGGGTGCGAAGCAACCTTTTCCAAAATGGCGGTCGGCTCGGATGGTAAAGCCTATATCACCGGCTGGACGAACTCGACCGATTTACCTCTGACTGCGGACGCATTCCAAGCCACACCTAATCCGAATATGTCCACGACCGCTTTTCTCACCGTATTTCAGTCTGGCGGACAATCGCTGTTTTATTCCACCTACCTGGGCGGCAGCGGCAGCAACGTCGGCGATCAAGTTACGTTGAGCCCGGATGGAAGTTCCGCGTTCGTGAGTGGGGAATACTTCAGTGATGCGACGGAGTCGGATTTCCCCGTAACTCCTGGCGCGTACAACATTCCCCATGGTGGAA
>QHZV01000006.1 GCA_003224785.1 Acidobacteriota bacterium | reverse complement strand
GAGTGACGGATGCGTCCCAGCACTTCATCGTGGTATCTGATGGCGACCTGGACGAAGATGGAATTCCAGTAGCAGTTTTGGCGAAGAAAAGCGCCTTCACGCCTGAAGAAGAAGCAACCGTCACCCAACATCTGCGCGATTATGAGGACCTTCGGCTTCTGTATTCCCCTTTCGAGCCAAAGCCCAACGCTTTTTCCCGTCTGATTCAGAGCAACGACCCGGAAGCGTTCACGCGAACATACGAGTACAACGTCACCGCAGTCACCGATAACAAGCCGTTTTTCTTTTTTACGGTAAAGCTGGCTCGCCTTTTGAACGTGAACTCGAACAGTTCCGCGATGGATTGGGAGGTGAACCTGGGCGTGGCCGTGCTTGGGATGCTGCTGATTATTTCCATTGTGGCGGTGATCGCATTTCTTGTCCTGCCACTCGCAGTGCGAGATCGAACGGCCCACCACAATGCTGGGGCCTTGCTTTACTTCATCGCCGTGGGACTGGGATACATTTTGGTAGAGATTTCGCTGATCCAGAGATTCGTACTTTTTCTCGGTCATCCCACGTATGCACTAACAGTCGTCGTCTTCCTGATGTTGCTTTCGAGCGGGATTGGAAGTTTGGCTTCTCGAAGATGGTGCGCCGATGTTCATCGGCTCTGGCTTCCGCTCTGCGCGATCATCTTCGTACTCGTAATCTATACCGGCGTGCTGCCGTTATTACTAGGTCGCCTTGTAGGCGCGCCGTTCTTTGCAAAGTTGATCATCAGCGGCATCGTGCTGGTGCCCCTTGGATTCGTTATGGGAATGCCGTTTCCCACCGGGCTGCGGGGCCTGGCGAGCGCTCGGCCTGACGACAACTCAATCGAGTGGGCGTGGGCAATGAATGCCGCTTCCAGCGTTCTGGGTTCGGTTCTGGCGATTGTGGTGGCCATTCAATTCGGTCTGAACGCGACCCTGGCCTGCGGAGCTGCAGCGTATTTTCTCGCGCTGCTGTTGCGCCGCCAGTTTCAGCCCTCGCAAGTGCGGGCGTAGGCGGCCTTTCCATTCTGCTATCATTCAAAAAACTTGAGCGGATCTTTCGATGAGGAGTCATTTGTGAGGTTCGAGATCACAAAATGCCCGATTGGCGGATCCAGTCATGCTGCTTGGGAGGATCGTTGCCTAGCCAGAAGCAGTTGAAATGGTCTCAACTGAAGGTCGGCATCACGGTCATTGTCGCCTGCATCGTCTTGGCGGTGCTCGTGGTACTTATGAGCGGCACCGGCGGCCTGTTCGCCAAGACCATTCTTTTGAAGAGCTTTGTTTTTGACGCGCAGGGTCTTCGCGAGGGGGCCCCGGTGCGGCTTAGCGGCGTGGACATTGGCAATGTAAAAAGCATTCGGGTAGTTCCGAACCGCCCCTTGGACCCGGTTGAAGTCACCATGAAGGTCAATCGGAAATACGATTTCAACCTCCGCAAAGATTCGAGAATTCTGCTCTCAACTGCAGGTGTTCTCGGTGAGACCTACATCAACATTGACAGCTCGACCGCAAAAGGCGCTCCGGTCCAAGATGGAGATGTGCTGCTCAGCGGCGAGGTCCCCGGCTACGAAGATGTGATGCGCGCGGCCAACAGCAGCCTGCAAAATATGGATGTCCTGCTGAAGCGGATGGATCGCATTATTGCGTTTGTGGAAAGCGGTCAGGGTTCGGTGGGCAAGTTGATCTACGATCCCGCTTTGTACAACCGGGTCAACGCCACGGTCAATGAATTTCAAAACCTGGTGAGCGAAATCGCCGAGGGGAAGGGTAGCATCGGGAAACTGATCGCCGACGATGAGCTTTATAACAAAGCCAACGCTGCCATGGACAAGGTTAACAAAATGATTGACGACCTCAATGCCGGGCAAGGAACAGCGGGCAAGCTGCTGAAAGATGAAACGCTCTACAAGAATCTCAACCAGACGGTAGCCAATGCGAAACAGCTCACCGACGATATCAATGCCGGTAAAGGTGCCATTGGGAAGATGGCGCGCGACCAGGAATTTGCCAATAAGCTGCAGAACACTTTGAACCGGCTTTCAAATTTGACTGACAAGCTGGATGAAGGTAATGGAAGCGCGGCTTTGTTTTTGCGGGATCCCGCCGTCTATAACAACACTAACAAGTTGCTGAACGAGACGCAGGATCTGATCAAAGCGATCCGGCAAAACCCGAAGAAGTATTTGACGATCCACCTGAAGCTGTTCTAGCCTCAGCGCGCATGGTGAGGATGCAGGGGCGTCTTGCATAATTGATTCTTGGTGGGACCGGCGTCTCGCCGCGTCAATTTCATCGCTTCAACAAATCCACTGGCTCCGTGACATTGTGCACGCGGAAATACTTTGCCAGCGTCGGATATTTCTTCCGCACCTCCGCAAACATCGCGTATGCGACATTGCGATAGGAAAAATGACCTGCAGGCCCGGTGCGTAACTCGGAGATGTAAGCCGCCTCCGCAAAATCCATCTTGAACAGTGTGCGCTTGCGGAACCCGAGCGGAACCGCATATTGCGAGTTCTCGACCGGCTCCGGCGACGTGCCGATTGCAATCGCCTTTACGCCGGAAGCAGCTTCGTCCATGGCAGCCTTATAGAGGTCGAGTGCGCCCGCAGGTTCAAGCTCGGCGGGTACATCGTACCCATGCTGGGTAGTGAACGCTTGCTCAATCTGAATGCACCGACGATGGCGGTGCATGTCGCGGAAGCCACCGATGTCCATGAGTATGTCGAAGCGAAACTGCTGGCCGGCGCAGAAGCCGCGCAGCATTTCGTCGTGACGTCCGCGATGGCGAAGTCCTGCGTCAATGATCTCCTGGCGTCGGCTTTCGCTTAGACCCTCAACCGCTCCGCGAATCTGCCGATAGGAATAGGCGCACTGCCCGTAAAGCAGGGTGCTGGCGAGCTCAACCTCTAACGGCTCCTTATCCAGAAGATCCACGGTAGGAGCTGAGTCAATCGGGGCGTGACTCATCAACTCTGCTGCAATTTGGCGCAATTCGCGGCGAGTCTCCATCTCATACGAGTTCGGGTCGGCGTATTTGACCAGAGTCGGAGAAACTCGTACTTCCTTCAGCAGTTCTGCCTCGGCACGCGCCGCCAAATCGGCCGAGACTTCGCGAATTTTCTCCACCAGGTCGCGTTGGGAATCATGGTTCACGTTGTACGCCGCCGAAGTCGCCGCCGACTTCAGAAGTTCCCCAAGGTGGCGCACTTCCTTGTGAGTGTGTGAAAGCAGGTGCGAAACTTGCGATTCCAGCGTACGCGCGTTGACAATCTCGCCCAGAGACGTATTGGTCGCCAGCGGCAATAGGTATCGAGAGATATCAAAGGCGCGAGCCTTGAGCGTGCGCTCGTAAGCGTCTTGCTTCATGTCCGCTGGCTTGGGAGTAATCTCTGCGAAGTAGCGGAACACCTTTTTCGAAACCGATTCATACGCCGAGAACAAATCGGAAATACTCTTCTGATAAATGTTGCGCGAATTATCGTCGGTGCCAAAATCAGGAGTGAAACAGCCGCTCTTTCTGAAATCCTGATAGCGCGTGGAGCGCTCCTGGCCATCCCATCGCTGCTCGTCCGCAACCACAATTGCCGCAAGAATCGAGAGCCGTTCGATGGCTAGCGCAATGTGGGCAAGATCTGCAATCGAACGATGTCCGTACTGAAAATAAAATGTGTTGAGAAATTTCTCGGCCTTCTGGGTGCTGATTTCCCGTAGCGATTCCTTCATCGAAAGCGATGACCGTGAGTACTTCGCCATGGCATAGGCCTGGATTTCCGGCTCCGCGCCGAAAATGGCATAGACCTCAGTGGCCGGAGAACTTATCGAAGGTGCGCTGCCGTTGGTCGGCGCGCTTGCAGAGACAATCTCAGTCATCGTTGACCTCAATAAACGTTGAGAATCAATCTTAGAGCAACAGAAGAATTGCCGCGCTCACAAAATTGGCCGCCCACGTGAGATGCCTCCAAAGTTCACATTTGTGAGGGCACGGGTCGTCCCTGGCCGTGCATTAACTCGCGCATACAGATCACAGCGTATGCAAGTACGCCAGCAGATCGTCAATCTGCTGCTGTGTGAGTTCTTGGCTGTAACTTGGCATTTTGTCTCTGCCGAAGACAATCAGATCACGAGCGCGCTGATCGTTAGCAGGCATTCCACTCACGCTAAAGTACTCTCTCTTAAAAACGCCTTGCAGGCTGGGGCCTTTTCGCTTGTGAGACGAATAAGCTTCATGACATCGATCGCAATACTGGTCGTAGATGTGCCGGCCCGAGGCCTGTTGCGGATTGAGCGCAAGCTCGGCATCACTTTTTCGACGCTCAATTTCACAGGCGCCACTGAATAGCAAGGTGACTCCCAGAACGATCAGGACGCCGGACCGGGGGAAAATCATTCCTTCCCGTCGTTCACGGCCGCCTCAACAATGCTATCAATCGCGTCGTTGACGCGCTTGCCCGTCGCGCTGAGATTGTTGGTAAGAATCGAAAAAGCAAGCTGCTGGCCTTTGGCGGTAACGGCGTAGCCCGAGAGCGTCTTCACGCCGCCAAGAGAGCCGGTCTTGGCATGGACGTGTGCTTTAGGGTCAAGATCCTTGAATCGCTCCGCTAGCGAGCCGTCCACTCCAGCTGTGGGTAGCGAATCGTGAAGCTGCTCGCCCCAAGATTGGCCTGAGGCGTAACGGAGCAGTTCGACCACCGCATGCGGCGTGGCCAAATTCTCTCGGGACAGCCCAGAGCCATCGAAAAATGAGTAGTCATCGCTAGAGATTCCCGCACCGTTCAGGAACCCGCGCAGCACCTCGAGTCCTGCCTGCACGGTGCCGCCAGTCCCTTTTTCACGTCCCATCAGCCGCAGCAGAATTTCTGCGTGCAGGTTTTGGCTCACTTTGTTGATTACGCGAATGTCTTCCGAAAGTGGCGCCGACTGATATTCAGCAAGCACCAGCGGGCCTGCCGGGTAGGTAAGTGAATGCTCGTCTCCGCCACGACTGGCAATTACAGTACTCGTAAAGGTTGAAAGGCTCGCCAGTTCCGTGTGCCGCGTGCGCTGCTTGCCATAGACCGCAACCCCGCGGATCTCGAGCAGATGACGCAATAGGCTTGCAGCAAACTCCGCAGGATCTTCAATGGCAAGACCTTCATTCGCACCGGGATCATCGGCTGCGATGCTGCCCCACAAAGTAAGCTGCGTAGAACCTGGCTCGCGATTGATATAAAG
>QHZV01000005.1:2701-7925 GCA_003224785.1 Acidobacteriota bacterium | reverse complement strand
CATTTTGTTTTGCTTGAGCAAATCCAGAACGCGCGGAACAATGGCGTTATGCGCGCCGGAAAGAATCGAAAGCCCAATCACGTGAACGTCCTCCTGCAGTGCGGCATTCACAATCATCTCGGGAGTCTGGCGCAACCCCGTGTAGATGACTTCCATGCCGGCATCGCGAAGTGCGCGTGCAATCACCTTCGCGCCGCGATCGTGACCGTCCAGACCAGGCTTCGCCACCAGAACTCGTATTTTCGGCTCAGGCATTCCGGGAGATATTAAACCACATCGGGTGATCTGGTGATCGGGGTATCGGACGATCTGATCTGCAGCCCGGTCACCCGATGGTCTTCAGGTCAAGACTCTGCCACAAATACCAGCACGCAATGCTGCGATACGGCTCCCAGCGCTTGGCAATCTTCTCCATTTGCTCTGGCGTGGGCAGCACAATTCTGATCTTCTCGGGCTTAGTCTTTTTACCTTTCCTTGCGACTGAGCCGCGCGCGGTCCCATTCTTGGTCGCACGCTTTTTCAGATAATGTTTGTACATTGCCATGCGCACGCCGAAATCTCCGACCGGCAGAACGTTCGGACGGCGCAGCGTGAACATCAGGAACATGTGTGCGGTCCATACACCAACGCCTTTCACCTGCGTGAGATGCGCGATGACCTCATCCTCCGACATCTCAGAGAGCCGCGAGAACTCCAACTCGCCTCGGTGAGCGCGTTCGGCCATGTCGAGGAGATAAGAAGACTTCTGCTTCGAAAGCCCAACCGAACGCATCTGCTCGGGCGTGAGCTTGAGAATGGCCGCGGGAGTGAGCGGATCGCCCGCAAGGGCGGCAAAACGATTGAAGATCGTAAGCGCGGCCCTGCCATTCAGTTGTTGATAGATGATGGACTCGGCCAAACTATGAAATGTGGGTTCGCCAAATTGCATCTTGAACGGCCCGATGCGTTCGATAATGCCTCGCATCACCGGGTCGGATTTCTTCAAATGTAAGACGGCCTTCCGCACTTAAGCTCCTAAAAAGCTTTTAATCACAGAGACACAGGGAAAATTGCAATCAAACGGGCAAACGCATTTCCCATGTTTTCTCCGTGCCTCTGTTTCCCTGTGGTGAATGGCTCTACTTCCCACTTACCGGTGGCGATGCCGAAAACGCGTGCCAGTGGAATTCAATAGTCTCTCCCAGATGCAATAGAAAATAGTCTGCGCTGTGCCTGCCGGGATAGAGATGAAATTCGTGGTGCACACCTTCGGCAGTCAGCTGCTTGTGCAGCTGGGTTGCTCCAACCTCAAATCCATAGTCGTCCTGATCGCCACAATTGATGTAGATGGCTTGAGTTTTTATTTGGATTTGGTTCTTTCGCGCAAGCTCGAAGGGATTGTTCTGCTTCCAATGCGCAACGTCAATCGGATTCCCGAATACTGAGCCTAGTAGCCCCACCAGCGGCCCCGCATCTTTGAGATCGGCATTGAGTTGAGCCGGAGTTTCGGTAATCAGCGCGGCACTCTGCGCGCTCACAGACCCGAACAGTTCGGGATGCGCGAAGGCCAGCCGCAGTGCACCATAACCTCCCATCGAAAGGCCGGTCACGCCGCGGGATTTGCGAGCACGAATGATTCGGTAATGGGTTTCGATGAATGGCAGAAATTCGGTGATGAGGAAGTCGTTGTAGCGATTATGCCCATCGGCCGAATTGATGAAGAACGTGCCGCGACCTTCGGGCGCAACCATGATGAAGTCACCGGCTTTGTGCTCGCGCGGCACATCTTCAATCAGGCCCCATCCGCCGCTGCGCATAAGCGCCTGCTCGTTCTCGCCGAGCCCGTGCAGGAAATAGAGCACGGGATATTTCTTGGTTTCCTTCTCATAACTCGAGGGGAGCATCACACAATAGCGCACCGCGCGGTGCAGCATATGGCTCTCGATGCTGGTGCAATCAATGCGGCTCTGGGCGGATGCAAGCCCGGCACTCGCTAATATTGCAACTAGAAGAAGCCCAATTTTCATTCGTATCTTAGAGCTTGCACGGGATCCAGTTTCGCCGCCCGCGACGCCGGGTACAGCCCCGAAAGCAAGCTGATTACAAATGAGAAACCCAACGCTGCGCCAATCAGCCAGAGCGGAACAGTCCAGATATCCTCCCGCGAAAATCCTTGGCGCACCAGATAAATGTTCGTTCCGAAATTGATTGCGCGCCCGATGATCCATCCCATGAGCACTCCGAATACTCCGCCCAGGACCCCCATGGCGCCTGCTTCTGCGAAAAATAATCCGCGAACGTCGGCATCGCTTGCGCCTACGGCCTTCATAATCCCAATCTCTCGGCGGCGTTCCAATATTGCCATCACCAGTGTGTTGATGATTCCAATCGAAGCCACCGTGAGCGCCAGACTGCCGAATATCCCGAGAAAAAGATCGAGAATGGCAAAGAACCGCCGCAGGCTCTTGGTTGCATCCAAAATTGAAAACGTATTGAAGCCTAGTTTCTTGATCGCCTGCTCGGCTGAATCCACCTTGCCCGCTCCGCTCACCCGTGCGACCAACGTGCTATAGACCGGCTGGTTCGAAGTCGCATGCGTCGAATCGCGACTCTCGTATGCCTGCATCGCATGCATGCCTTCAATCAACTTCTGCGGGATGAACAGGCGCGCTCGAAAATTTCCGCGCATGCTGTCGGGATCGAGATCCGCAACACCCACGATCGTCAGAGGCAGTTCACGAGAGATAACAGAATAGGAAGCCGAGTCTGAACCGCCGTTTCCGCTTTCGCGCTCCGCGTATCGCAGGACGAGTTGTTTGCCTATCAATGGCCCTGCAATTTCCTTGACGTTGATCTCGTCAGGATTATGCGCGCTCTTGCCCAGCAATTCGGCCGCGAACATCTTCTGCAGGATGACTTCATGAGCATCGTCCCCTGAGAAAAACCTGCCTTGCATTCCTTCGAAGCCATCGCTGGCTTTGCTTGAGAGCGGAAGGCCAGCAATCATGGTCAGGTGCGGCTTGTCTTCAAAGCGCAGTTCTGCGATGAATCGCAAATCGGGATACGCCTCAACCACCTCGGGCAGCGCGGCAATCTTCGCTCGAGCGTTCTCGTCCAGTTCAGGACTTTGGGCAGGTGCTGGCCCCTCTGTCTCCTGTTCGCGGCTGAAGCTGCGCAGATCGCGGCGCGATGAGACCACGACGGTATCGAAGAGACCGGCGCGTTGCAGCCTGCGCGATGCCAGTTGCTGCAAGCCGATTCCCAACGAGAGCATGGCGACGAGCGAGGCCACCCCTACCGAAATCCCAAGCGTAGTCAGCGAATTCCGCAACACCGATTCACGTAGATTGCGCGCTGCGAGTTCGACCGAATCGTAGAGCTTCACGATTCACCTCGCGCCAATGTTCTTGCTGGGTTCGACTGATCACCGATCACTTTGCCATCCCCCATTGAAACTAGTCGTTCCGCATACTTCTCAGCTAGATCGCGTTCATGCGTTACCAGCACAACGGTCATCTGCAGCGATTCGTTCAGTCGGCGAATCAATTCCATAACTTCCGTTCCGGTACGGCTATCGAGATTCCCGGTGGGCTCATCTGCCAGAAGTATGCTTGGCTGATTGATGAGCGCGCGCGCAAGGGCGACGCGCTGTTGCTCGCCACCCGAAAGTTCAATCGGACGATGCTGAATCCGTCCTGCAAGGCCGACTCGCTCCAATGCGTCCTTCGCCATTGCCCCACGTTTCGAACGTTCGACTTCCGCGAAACGCAAGGGAAGCTCGACATTTTCCAGCACCGTCATACTTGGAATCAGATTGAATGACTGAAAAACCATGCCTACGGCATAGCGGCGGTATTGAGCGAGTTCGCCGCGCGAGAATGCGGCAAGATTTCTCTCACCTACAACGATGCTGCCCGAAGTGGGCGAATCCAAACCGGCAATCAGATTGAGTAGCGAAGATTTTCCGGAGCCTGAGGCGCCCAGCAGTGCGATGAACTCCCCCGGTTCGACCGCTAAAGTGATGCCATCCACCGCACGAATTGTGGCGCTGCCCATTTGGTAGTAACGGCAGAGGGAGGAAATCTGAATTGCGGCGCGCGCACTCAAGCTGGTCTAAGAAAAAGTTTAACAGGGAAAGCATCAGATCGTTGTCGCGTTGGCTGAGCAACGCGGGCATCTCGATGCGAATCGAAGTGCAGATTGGAGGCAATCATGCGCGTTCCATTCCTACTTGGACGGATGCTCTTCGGCGGATACTTCATCATGAGCGGCATCAATCATTTCAAACAGACGAAGCAGATGGCGCAATACGCCGCCTCAAAAGGTGTTCCTGAGCCCGATCTTGCAGTCCGCGCTACCGGTGCTGTGCTGATCGCGGGCGGCACGAGCATATTGCTCGGAGCAAAACCCAAGCTGGGTGCTGCCGCGATCATTGGATTTCTGGCAGGCGTATCGCCGATCATGCACGACTTCTGGAAGCAAGAGTCTCCCGAGCAACGCATGAACGACACGATCAATTTCACCAAGAACCTGGCTCTGGTCGGCGGCGCGGCAGCGCTGATGGGTGTCGAAGAGCCATGGCCGGCGAGCGTGCCTGCGATGAAGCCGACCATGCGCCAGCGCGCGCGACGAATGTTGCGCGACAGCATAGCGGCCTAACTTACAAGAATCTTCGCATTTAGCACTAGAACTCACTGCGCTGTTTTTGGCAGCAGCAACTCGGTTGGTTTTTCTCCGGCACTTGCCTGGATCAGCTTCTGCACCGGAGCAGCGATCATTAGAATGAGCTGGGCGCGGGGCTGAATAGCTGCCTGCGCCAGGCTTATCTGCTGAGATTTCCAGGAATCAGGCGCTTTTTCTCCGCGATCCATGTAATCAAGCGCTTCTAAGCCTGCCACTCCCAATGCCGAGAGATCGTGCGAGATTGGCAATGCTTCCTGCAAAAAAGAAGAATTTTCTGCCAAGGCGCGGAACTGGATATCGTTGTCACGCCATTTTGTAAGCGTGCTGCGAATTTCCAATTCAGCGCCCGGCCTGATTGGCCCAGAGATGAACTTATCTACTTGCACCGAGAAGCGTCGCGCCTCCAGGCTCTCGGGCTGGACCGCATCAACCAGGCGGTTCAGTGGCGTCAATGCGGTGGGCTCAGAGGATGCAAGATCAGAACGCGAATAACCCTTCACCGGTTCCACGAAGTCCGCCAGAGTTTGCAGAGCGGAGACGTCTGCGGCGCCAGCCATTCGCT
>QHZV01000005.1:0-2635 GCA_003224785.1 Acidobacteriota bacterium | reverse complement strand
GCGGTGACCACAAGCGTTCGGCGATTGCCGCCATCCGGGGCCAAATTCGCGAATCAATGTTCTCGGCCGAGACGTACTCGGCCCACATGCATGCCTCTCCACCGAGAATTTTCTGCTTGTCGGCATCCGCTAGGCTAGCTGTAGGTCCCGTGAATGGATCAACTACGTAGTGTGCGGAAGTCGGACTCATCAAGTCTAGGTAGTAGCCGGAGGAAAGCAGGCCGCGATAGCCCTGCTGAGCGGCATCTGCCAGAGACTTTTGCCCGCGCCAGGATTGAATGATGATGTCCTTCGGGAAATCTGGACGAAGGATCTCATCCCATCCTTCCATCGTCTTCCTATGTTTCGCGACAATCTTCTGAACGCGTTCGGTGAAATAAGCCTGAAGCTCGGCATCGTTCTTCAACGAATGCGCGTGCATGAATTGCTGAATTCGCGGATTCGCATCCCACTGCTTGCCATTTACTTCGTCGCCGCCAATATGAAAGAACTGATCGGGAAACAGCTTCGCCATCTCTCCGATGAACTCGTCGAGAAATTTATAAGTGCTTTCGCGAGTCGGATCCATCGCAGGATCGAAAACACCCCATTTGCGTTCGACGGAGTAAGGCCCAGGACCGCTCGCCAGGTCTGGATATCCAACAAACCATGAAGTGCTGTGGCCCGGCATGTCGAACTCGGGCACGACGCGAATGCCTCGATCACGAGCGTAGGAAATGATTTCGCGGACTGGAGCTTGGGAAAGCGAAGGCTCTCGACTCGAAAACCCTGATTATCGGAAAGGTGCCAATGAAAAACGTTCAGCTTCACCGCTGCCATTCCGTCGAGGTTGCGCTTGATGACATCCATCGGCGTGAAGTGCCGGCTTGAATCAATCATCAGCCCGCGCCAGGGAAAGCGTGGCTTGTCATGAATTACTACCGTGGGGAGCGCAAATCCCTGCGGCGTAACTTCCACAAGTTGCAAAAACGTCTGTAGGCCGCGCATCGCGCCTAGCGTGGTCGAAGCTTTCAGATTTGCGGCTGACGGAGTGACTTCGAGCGTGTAAGACTCGTCCTCTCCGAGCTCCTGAATTTCTTTGCTGGCATGCTCAACGCTGATCTGCAGCTGACCTTTTTGAGATTCCGCGAACGCGAAATCCAGCGGCAATGAGCCCGTGTGACGCCGCATGTCATCCAGGAAAATCGCGACTGCTTTCCGCAGATGACGGTCGGCGTTAGCAGGAACCGAAACCGAGAAAGTGTTCTCGACGATGAATCGCGTCGAGCCAGGAACAGTCTTCACGTTCTCCGGCCACGGCATCAGCCCAAGGACTTGCGACTCTTGTTCAGCAGTTGTCGTCGCCATGACCAGAATGGTCATCAGCAAGGCCCACACCAAGCGCATCGAACCCTCCACACCCGTTGCGGGCAGAATAGTGGAAGTGAGTGCCAGGCGCAATCGGCAAGGTTGGCGAGGTTGGGACGCGCAAAAATTTGCAGTTTCGCACTCGGTCACTACTCTGCAAATGAAAACTCCTGCACAGTTTCATCGCAGCCAAACGATTATCCACATCCCGCGCAAAATTGTCGGCCTGTGCTGGAAAAGCTAACAGGTTCCAGCGATTTGAGCGCAGCAGGTGAGAATCGAAGTCATGAAGAATGCATTCGCGGTCACTCTTTGCATTCCCAATTCACCGGAACGCCGGCTCCCCGCGCCCCCGACCCACACGACGCGGTACTGCGCCTTATCATTTCCCATGCGAACGTCCAGAATTTCTCCGCCGCGAATTTTCCGGCGCAGTCCTTGCAGAACCAGCCCACTGCCGCTCATATTGATAACCATGGCGGGATCCATGAAAGCCTGGCCATGGGCATCAATCCCCCAGACTTGCACCGGTAAGTGCACATCCACTCGCGGACTCTGACGCCGATCCATCCAATCCCTCCCAACCGCTACGACAATTCTGCTTCAGAAGGGATGGGATGAAAACTTACGCGAGTTTCCGCGAGAGGGTACCGGAGTGCTACGTAAAATGCTTAAAAATGTGAAGTTTAGCTCAATCCATGTCAGGAATGGAGCAGGAGCCTGGCCCGCGAGGATCGCCGCACGACCCGCAGGATCCAGCCCCCGGCGCAGACGCCGGTCCTTTTGCGGAAACCGCGAAAACGGACAGTTTAGGCGTGAGATTTTTGCCGCGGCACTTCGGGCAAACGGCCTTGTCTTTCCCAAAAACCAGAGCTTCAAACTCGTTTTGGCACGTGTTGCATGAGTATTCGAAGATCGGCACTTTGCTCTCCCGCGTGTACGCCTTAACCAAGTATAAGGCCAAAGATTCATTTTTACAGCTGACACCCGATTCTAATGCGGCGATCGAAAAGCTACATTGAAATTAACATTTGAGCATCCCAAACATGCTCATAAAGTAAAAGCGCCTCATACTCCAGCAGGGCGCTTTTACTTTTTATCGGATGTTTGTTGTCGAGCGAGTTTCTACCAGTACGTGAAGTTCAGCTTGTCGAGCCAAATCGAATAGTCAGTCGCGTAGCGATTGAGGTCCTGCTGATAATTGATCGTGACACCATGCCAACTGGTCGTGTTCGGCGATCTGGAAATGTTTAGAATCGCAGTCTTTCCATTCAGGGTGATGGACTTG
>QHZV01000004.1:9395-13486 GCA_003224785.1 Acidobacteriota bacterium | reverse complement strand
GCGGCAATGAAAAAGATAGCAGCGCATGCCAGCCACAAAATGTGGAAACAGCCGCCGCCGGTTGTCCGTCGAGCGAAACTCGATCGCCCATGCTCTCTTGAAATATTTTCTGAAGAATTCACGCACGATCCTTTGCATTGGTGTCTGCGCGGGACACTCGCGATTCAAGCCGCGAAATCTCCGCCAGCACTGCGGCTGCCTCTTCCTCCAGAGAATTCTTCATCGTCTGATAGTCAGTTTCTGGGACTTTGCCGGCTTTGTAATCAAAATTCAGGTCGCGCAGGTTCTCGTAAACAACATCTTTGCGTTCACGGAGGTAATTGCTGCGCGTTTTCACCGGCCCGGCAGTAACGGCATCAGGGACATGAAAGGTGTAGTACAGCGCCACGGCAGTGACAAATACGCACGCCCAAATCATAGGCCGGTCTCCTTGCGCGCCTGTTCGCGGAACTGCGCTAGGTCTTCTTCGCGCACCGCCCCCGGGACACTAGCGTGAACTAACAAAGGACGTTTCCTCCACATCCAAACGATGAAGACCACCAGTGTGATGCCAGCCAGCAGCGCGATGTAAGGCACGAGCCACGCGATCCGGTCGAAGCCACGGTTCGTGGGCGCTGCTAGCACGAGCGTGCCGTACGTCTGGACGAAGAACTGAGTAATGGCTTTGTCGGAGTCGCCGCGATCAACGGCGGCGGTGAGCTGTTGCGTCATCGGGCCGCGGTACGGACAGTTGAGGTGATTGCATCCGACCAGCGTCTGAGTGCAACCACACATGCATATGAGCTCCCGGCCAAGACGGTCCACGCGAACGTTATCGCCGGCGCCGAGGAATAGAAGGGTCATCACCAGAAATGTTCCCAGACGACGGAACGTCCCCATGTCTCGCAAAAACGGCGAGACATGGGGCACTCCAGTTTTTTTGAACTTAAATAGCATCAGTCTCCAGCTCCGACCGGAGCTGGATGCACGCGAATATCCGCAGGAACGCTGGCGCGAACCGAGGCACGAACGGGCGCCGCATTCGGCACCATGGCCGTGATTGTGCCGAACACCATCACCAGCACGCCGGTCCAAATCCAGGAAACGAGCGGATTCAGGTGAGCTTTGATAATCGGCCGACCGGTATCGGGATTCTGCCCCTCGTATACCAAGTAAAGATCTTCCTTTGCCGTTGAGCGCACCGCTGGCATGTGTTGCTGTTCGCCGCTTGCAGGATAAAACCGGCTCTCGGGATACAGCATGTCAATCTGCTTTCCCCCCTTGAACACCTGCAGGATGGCGAGGTCGGCGGTGTAGTTCGGATGCTCTTCCTGAGTGTAGGAGCGTCCAACGATGCTGTAGGCGCCAATATCGAGCTTGTCGCCGTAGCCCATTTCTTTTTCTGCTTCGCGATTGAAAGCCGATCCCGTGAAACCGATAAACACAATGATCACGCCAAGGTGGACGATGTATCCACCGTAGCGCCGCGTATTGCGGCGGGCCAAATGCACGATCGAACTAGCCAAGCCCTCGCCGGTGTGTCCGGAGATGACGCGGCCGCCACGCACGAACTCCGAGACGACGGTGAATGCGACGAGCGCAGACAACATGATCGCCATGAGCGAGTAGAAATATGAAACGTCATTCCAGGGGCGCAGGCCGAATGGGCCTCCCCAGGAAGGCGGAGTTGCCACGAGAAATATCCCGATCGCCAGAGCTCCTATGCTCGGCCAGAGAAAATTCCGCTTCAGACTCTCCAATGAAGTCTTGCGCCAGGCAAGAAGCGGGCCAACAGCAGTGAGCAATAGAAGCAGAAGTGCAACTGGAATGCTGACCTTATTAAAAAACGGTGGCCCGACCGTAACTTTATGCCCCTGTATCCACTCGGAGAGGACCGGGAAAAGCGTTCCCCAAAGTACGGTGAAGCAGGCAAGCAGAAGAAGAAGATTATTAAACAGGAAACTGGACTCACGCGAAATCAGCGATTCCAGTTTGTGCTCGCCGCGCAGGTGCGCTCGGTTCTTCCAATAAAAATAAACGCACACTGCCAGCGTTATTGACAGAAACGTTACAAACCAGTCGCCAATCGAAGACTGCGCGAAAGCATGCACCGAATTCACAACCCCGCTACGGGTGAGAAAGGTGCCGAAAATCGCCAGCATAAATGTCGAGAAGATCAGCCACATGTTCCAGGTTTTCAACATGCCGCGCTTTTCCTGCATCATGACCGAGTGCAGGAACGCGGTGCCGGTGAACCACGGCATCACTGACGCGTTCTCGACTGGGTCCCATCCCCAATAGCCGCCCCAACCGAGAACGTTGTAGGCCCAGTGCATGCCGAGAAATACTCCGCAGGTGAGAAATCCCCAGGTCACCATCGTCCACCGGCGAGTAATGTGGATCCACTTCTCGCCGGGATATTTCATCGCCAGCGCCGCCAGCGCGAACGCAAATGGGACGGTGAATCCCACGTATCCCAGGTAAAGCATGGGCGGGTGGATGACCATCTCCGGGTATTGCAGTAGTGGAGTCAATCCATTCCCGTCGGCAGGAAGTTGGCCCTGCATCAACGCAAATGGTTTTGCCGCAAAATTCAGTAGCAAGAAAAAGAAAACCTGAACGACGGCAATAATTACCGAGGCGTGCGCGAACAAACGTTCATCAGTTTTGTGACGCAGGCGCAAGACCAATCCGTAAGTTGAAAGCAAGAGCGACCAGAACAGGAGTGATCCTTCCTGTCCGGACCACAATGTCGCAAACTTGTAGGGCCAGGGAAGGTCGCGATTGCTGTGATGAAGAATGTAGGCCAGCGAAAAATCGTTGCGAAAGGCCGACACCACCAGCACCAACGCGCCCAGGAAGACCGCGCCAAAAGTAGCAACTCCCGCGCGCCGCGCGGTTTCGCCGAGCCGATCGGCGCCAGGATGCTTGATTACGAGAGCCACCAACCCAGCAAGAAAAGAGTATCCGCTGAGAGCGAGGGCCAGCAGGAGAACAAAACTACCTAGTTCAGCCATGATCCAGCATTCATTTTTTCAGAATTGCACGCGGAAGGCAAACCTGTAGCCGGACGGAATTCGGGGTTTCCAGAGTCCCCGAAACCGGCGATGCGTTCGCCGTAATAACTAAACTCAGGCTGTATGTGTCTGTTGCGTATGCCGTGACAAGATTTCACGTTCGGCAGTCAGCCAGTCCTCTGCTTCGTTGCCGGGAGTGCTTCCGCGCTGCTCGTACAATTCGTAGGCACGCACGCGAATTTCCGATTCGAGATCAATCGGAGAAAACCCGTTCCCCGCCTTGGCATTGTCAGGCATTTGCAGGATGTTCTTGGTGGCTTTGGGTTTGGGGATTCGAGGGGTTTTTGCTTTGGCCATTTGGTACTCCTTAATTCTTTGGGGATTGGCCACACTGACGCAACAACGCAACCGCTGTACATCTTAAGTGGGCGAGTATGTATTGAATGAAATTTTTCTATTCTTTCCATAAAGGGAATTGAGATAAGTGTGCGGATTCTGGAAAAACGTTTTTGCGGGGCTCAGAGCGATCGGCTCACTGAGTATGGCCAACTACGCGCGACGAACGACGCACGACTGCATTTAGTGAAAATCGTGAGAACTGGTTTGTGCATGGGTAATTGAGAGCGGCGCGACGCTCGCCGCCTTCACCGAAATCACTCCATCCTGATTCTGCAAAATCCCTTCGATCATCAGGAACTGTTCGGTAGAGAGCAATAAGCGGTTCTGCTGAAACAGATCGGGAGTGACGATCGCATTCGAGACTCCGGTTTCATCCTCCAGGCTGAGAAACACAAACCCTTTTGCAGTGCCGGGGCGCTGGCGTGCGATAACACCACCGGCAATTCGAACTCTTCTCCCACCTGGAATCTTGCTGAGTTCAACGGCACGGCGCACGCCAAGTTTTTCCATGCGCACGCGGTGATACGCCATCGGGTGAGGGCCGACAGTCATGCCGGTGCCACGGAAATCGGCGACCAGGCGTTCTTCATCGGTCATTATTGTTAACGGAGATCTATTGTCGGACTCAGGAATATTTTCCAGCAGAGGGCCAGAAGAATTGGCGGCAGCGGCGGCATTCCAGAGCGCGTCGCGCCG
>QHZV01000004.1:0-9359 GCA_003224785.1 Acidobacteriota bacterium | reverse complement strand
CCGCCTGATTCTTCCGTATATATCTGTGCCCCTGTGGTGAAATCGCATTCAGTGCGCCGATTTCTGCCAATCTGCTCAGTTGATTTTTTCGCAATTCTGGAACGCGACGCATGACATCGTGAATAGAAGCGAATGCTGCAAGATGACGTTCTCGCGCGATGGTACGCCCAGCTTCTTCGTGCAATCCACGAACGTAGCGAAGGCCAAGGCGTAGAGCGACGATTTGCCTGACAGCTGATGGCTGATGGCTGACGCCTTCTTCCAACGTGCAGTCCCACTCCGATTTCGTCACATCCACCGGCAATACTTTCAATCCATGCCGCTGCGCGTCTTTCACGATGGTGGCAGGACTGTAGAAACCCATCGGCTGATTATTCAAAAGTGCTGCCGTGAACGCGGCAACATAGTGCTGTTTCAGATATGCACTGGCGTAGGCGATCAGGGCAAAGCTCGCGGCATGAGATTCGGGAAATCCATAGAGCGCAAATGAAGTGATCGAAAGCACAATCTGCTCCTGCGCTTCTTGCGAGATTCCATTGCGCGTCATGCCGGCGCGGAGTTTGGCTTCAATCTCACGCATACGCCTCTCCGAGCGCTTGAATCCCATAGCGCGGCGGAGTTCTTCAGCTTCGCCGCCACTGAATCCAGCAACCACCATTGCCATCTTGAGTAATTGCTCTTGGAAAAGCGGAACACCCAAAGTTCGTTTAAGTACGGGCTCAAGCGACGGATGCGCATATGTGACCTCTTGTCGTCCCTGCCGCCGTTCTAAATAAGGATTCACCATCTGGCCCACGATCGGCCCCGGACGAATGATCGCCACCTGCACCACAATGTCATAAAACTTTTTCGGCATCAGTCGCGGAAGGCACGACATTTGCGCGCGGCTTTCGATCTGAAACATGCCAATGGTATCGGCCTTCTGCAATGTGGAATAGACCTCCGGCTCGTCCGCAGGCAAATGTGCGAGATCAACTTCTTCTTTGTAGTGATCGTGAATCAGATTGAGAGAATCTTTGAGCACCGCCATCATGCCCAGCCCGAGCAGATCCACTTTGATGATGCCGAGATCGGCGCAATCTTCCTTGTCCCATTGCACGACCACGCGGTCCGGCATCGACGCAGGCTCAAGCGGAACTACGGAATCGAGTTGCCCCTGGCAAATGACCATTCCGCCAGAATGCTGCCCGAGATGGCGCGGCAAATCCTGAATGGCTTCGCAAAGCTCAAAATATTTACGAATGCGAGGATGGCGAAGGTCGAGACCCGCGTCACGAAAGCGGTGATCGAAGGTGTCATTCTGATCGCGATATTCCCAGTGTGCGACCGCGGCAGAAAGTTTGTCCAAAGTTTCGGGATCGAACTCGAGGACTTTGCCGATCTCGCGCGATGCCATGCGACTGCGGTAGGTAATGACATTCGCAGTCATGGCGGCGCCATGCTCGCCATAACGGCGGTACAAATACTGAATTACTTTTTCGCGATCGTCGCCGCTGGGAAGATCGAGATCAATGTCGGGCCACTCACCACGCTCTTCGGAAAGGAATCGCTCGAAGAGCAATTCCATGCCAATCGGATCTACTGCAGTAATGCCGAGTGAGTAACAGACCGCGCTGTTGGCGGCTGACCCGCGGCCTTGAACCAGAATATTGCTTTCTCGACAGAAGCGGACCAGGTCCCAGACGATCAGAAAATATCCCGGCAGCTTGAGCTTCTGGATCAGCTTGAGTTCGTATTCGATCTGATTGCGAGCTTTGCCTTGCAATTCTGAACTGGCGCGGCCATAGCGAGATTGAAATCCTTCGCGAGTGCGTTCGCGCAGAAACGACATCATGCTCTCGCCTTCAGGCACGGGATATTTGGGAAACTCATAGCCCAGGTCTTCGAGCGTGAATTCCAGTCGCGATGAAAGCTCAACCGTGTTCGCAATGGCTTCGGGAAGATCGGCGAAAAGCGCCTTCATCTCCTGAGGCGATTTCAAATGGCACTCGGAATTACGAGTGAGCAGGCGGCCGGCATTGTGCAGAGTTGAATGGTTACGCAGGGCGGTGAATACGTCAGCAAGCTCTCGGGCTTCGGGGGTGGCATAGCGCACACCATTAGTCGCAAGCAGCGGAAGCTTCAAAGAGACAGCGATTTCAATTGCAGCACGGTTGCGAAGTTCCTGTTCGCGGCAGAAGTGCCGCTGGAGCTCGATATAAACATTTTGTCTCCCGAAAATGTTAATGAGACGTTCGACGGAATTTCGCGCCGCCTCGATTCCGCCATTTCTTAATGCATGGGCGAGCGGACCATCGTCGCCTCCGGTGAGGCAAATCAATCCTTTTGCATGTTGTGAGAGTTCTTCTTCGTAAACTGCGCCTTCATTTTTTTTCGAACGCAGCTTCACTTTTGTAATCATGCGGCAGAGATTTTGATAACCCGCGCGGGAGGAGATAAGAACAGGAAGCCGAAATTCATCCGAAGCATTCTGTAGAGACGTTGCTTGCAACGTCTTGTGTCGAGTGGCAATACGCGTGGCGTTGCCAACAGAGACGTTGCAAGCAATGTGTGGGTTAGAAACATTGCAGGTGACCTCTGCGCCAATGTGGGCCTTGAGCTTTGCTTTCTTTGCTGCCATATGAAAGCGTGGAGCGCCATACACCCCATCGCGGTCTAGCAAGGCCATTCCCGGCATCTGCAATTCGGCGCAGCGGGAAACCAGGTCCTCGGGCACGGAAGAGCCTTCGAGAAAGCTGAATGCCGAACGGGAGTGGAGCTCAATGTACATAGCACTCAGCTGTCAGCACTCAGTCATGAAGATGGATCTGCACTTCACGTTATTGGCTGATTGCATTGCTGAGTGCTGATTGCTAGTCATAGCTTCCTTCCAACAACCATCGCCCACCAATCAGATCGTGAATCAGGCGATAGAGCACAATGCCAATTTTCTCCTGCACCGCGATGTCCCATTCGTCGCGGACCCACGCGTCCTCCTCCCACCAATCGCCGGAGGATCGCCACGGCCCAGCAGCCCATACCACCTCGCCTGTGATCTGATTTCGTTTGTCCGATGAAATGTGGCAGGGCTTGCCTTCTTGTTGATTCACAGTGACGGGAATTGGCGGACGAAGAATTCGGAGTGCAGTGACAAGATTTACGGCGGTGTGATTTTCGCTTTCTAAATTATTTTCCACGCGGGCGAGGACGCCTGTGCCCCCGAAATTATCGTTTCGTGGGGACACGGGCGTCCTCGCCCGTGCAAAGCCGACATTCTCCGATGCCGCGGGCATGAACCGCAGTATCTCGAATGCCTGCGGACGATGCGTGTCCAACAATTTCGGCGGGCCGGCGTGCCCTTGGCCAACTACTGCAGAGATCCTCGCCAGCGTGAGCTCGAGTTTTTCCGGCTCCGGCGAACATGGAATGAACAACCCAGCCTGTCCAGGCCGCGGCTTGGCGGGCACTATGTGCAGATGGATTTTTACGATCGGCGCCCCCGGAGGATGCGCCTTCAAATCCAGTTGCAGCAACTTGAGAAAAGTTTGGGCATTGAGTAGCGGCACCGGCAGATGGATAGCACGCTGAAATGTGTTTTTGGAATCCCGCCTCCCATTTTCAAGCGTCATTTCCAAATGAATTTCCTGCGCGGCCAATGATCGCGATTGCAGGCGAGCGCAGAGTTGATCGAGCATGCGGCTGAGCAGAAATGCGAGCGGCTCAAGCAACACCAGCGGAAACTCGAGCTCCATCGCTTCTTCGAATAGAAGTGGTGGATCGCTGGGAACCAAAGTGCGATTTCTCCGGCCGCAGGCCTTGCGCTGGAGTTCGAGTCCGCGCTGTCCCAGGCGTTCGCTCAATGCAACTCCCGGAAGTGCCGCGAGATCGCCAAACTTTCGTATTCCCCATTGACGAAACGTTTCTAAAACTTCTTCCTTATCGTCATCTTTGGAGTCTGATTCATCCGCAAACAGCACTTCAACTGGCAAACTTCCGAGGACCTCGGATTCTTTTCCTTTGGGCAGCACGGTGACTTCCGAAAATCCGTGCGCCGCAAGCAACGCAGCATCTAACGTGCCCGCTACAGATACATTTGTGCGCAGGCCAATTCTCCAAGCGCGGCGGAAAATCTCACGAGCAATCGCCGGCAAAGGTCCAAAGAGTTTGTCGAGTCCGGATAAATCCAGCAGCACTGTGTCCGGCGCAAAATCTTCGACTCGCGGGGAAAAAGATTGTGAGCAATCGAGTAACGCCTGGTGCGCGGCAGATTCTTGCAGTTCAGAGCGGTCGCGAAGCGCGATCCCTCCGCAACCTTCGATTTGCAATTTCGTCATGCCGGGGGTAATGCCGGCTTTGCGCGCAGCTTCATTTACGGCAATGATTTTTTGCAGCGGTGGTTTGCCTTCGAGCACCGCCACGTCTTGCGATCGCAACTCGGGTTCGGCGCGGAGAATCGCCTCCATGGGAAAATCGGGAACGAAAATGCAAGCAAAAGACATAAAAACCGGCCATTGGTCATTAGCTGTTGGTCGTTGGTCATTCAAAATCCGCTGCGAATTTCGCAGATCCCTCGGATAGAACTAAAAACATCCAGCTGCGAGTATCCGAGTCTGTTGCATCATCCTGCACGGAGAGCTTGCGCCGAGAAAGTTGTTTTCACAGATTGCATGGGCTTGCCTTCCAGCCGCGAGCGCATGATTTCTGCTTCGATATGCATTTCTTTTAAGAGTTGCGCGTGTGAAGGCTTTGTTGGTGGCTGATCGATGACAGCTGAGAGCTTCATAACCAGCGCGGCGCAAGTTTGCGCGCATACAATCTCGCTCACAACCATCAGTGCAGTTTTCGTATGTTCGACTGTACGCTGAAAACGGAACCAGGAAGCGAGCGGAATCCGCCGTACAAATTTATCGGGGATCCCGGCGAGATCGAGGACGACCAATCCGAAACCGCCGCTTTGCAGGATGAGGTCAGTGGATTTGAGTACGTGCTCAAGAGAGTCGTTGGCTGTTGGTCGTTGGTCGTTGGCTAAAACATTTTTCGAGATTATTTGTTGGCTGTCATGCGTCGTGTGTTCTGAATCAGTAAAGTCAAAAGCCTCACCCTCCGCAAAAAACGCCGAAGGATGGGGCACCCTGGTTTGATCATTTTTCGCTGACGCCCGATAACCGAAAACCGACGATTTTCCACATCTGATCCAAAGCAATTTGCTGAACTCCACTCCTGCGCTGGCATCAATCAGAACGCAGAATTCCCCCTGTCTTGTAATCGATGCCATAGTGGCCAGCAACATGCTGCTTTTACCGGAAGAAGGTCTGCCGCAAACCTCAGTCAGGCAGCCCCGCGGGATGCCACCAGTTAAGGCATCCAGTTGTACGATTCCTGTCGAAACCATCTCCGGCCGGGGACACACTTCGAGACGTGATGCCGGACGTACAGCAACCAGCCGTTCGGACTGAGCAATGTGCTTGAGAACAACAGTTTTCTTGTCCAGGAAACTCACAGGTAAAGACGTATAGCTGCTGTTCAATGCAAGAGAGGACATAAGGGTCTCGAGACAGAAAATATCTGGCTGATAACGCTGCGAACCAGAGTATATTCGCTTTTTATTCGCTAGATGAGATTCTGCTACTGCACCTGAAGGTTGTCAAGCGTTGACGATGGGCGGTAGAAAAAAATTTACGAAGTTATATAATCCAACTCCCAGTGTGGTGAGAATTGCTCGGGTGTATCGCCAGAGTTTGGCCCTCTGTCCAATCGCGAGAACCCGCACCGCTAAATTCCTTAAATTGAGTAATTTCCGCGTCGCCTCTTTGCCTCGCATCCTTTAGCTTAGACCTGCATCTTTAAATATTTGGCGGAACATGGAACTAAATAACAAAACCTGGTTACAAATCTACGTTGACGCGATGACAGAGAAAGACCCGTACAAACGGTTAGCCCTGGTGCGTGAGCTGCGAAGGATGCCACGGCAAGACGAATCGGGAGATTTTCTGGAAAGGGTACTCGACGAGCGGTCGAGCCACCAGCCCCAAAAAGAAGCACGCAAGACCAAGACTGCCAGACGCCGGTAAAAATTCGCGTTGCCCAGATCTTCAGCTAATCATCAGTTAGTGGAAGTGCCCTCCAACAGCTCGGACAAACACATCAGTAGGATTCGGCATCTGTGATTTGTGCTCTGGCTCCGCAGTGTCGTCACAATTTTGCTACTCGCAGTAGCCGCTCTTTGTGGCTGCAGTCGTCAAAACACTCTTACCAGTGACGACATTCGTTCCGAAGTCCTTGCGGTTACGTCCTTCGCATCCCAAATCGAAATATTTATAGACTTCGTTCGCCAGGGTCGCGCGACCAAGCTATTCGTGCAGGGCCACACAAAGCAATTAGAAAGAGAACTCAGTCGCAATGCACAGCAACTGGATGATTCGATTCCATCCTTGGAAACCCAGCGCGACTTTCAGAAATGCAAAGACACAGTCGGCCTCTTACGAGGCGAGCTGTCGCTGATTCCGCAACTCATAAATAATGATGCCGCCCTGCAGACGGAACGCGAACACATTGAGAAGATCCGTGAGCGCCTGACCAACGAGCGTTCTCCATCGTGAGAAAACTACTGGGCCTCACATTAGGGATTATGGCCGCCCTTGGGGGGTTCGTTGACCTCGGGCAGATCGTATGTTGTACATGGAGATGTGCGGCCGCGTCGCCGTGGTTGCGCATGAACCTGTCTTCGCTATCGTGCGCGATCGGTTTGGATTTGGCTTTGGGCTGGTTGTGCTCATCGCGTCGAATCTCCTCAACTTGATCACGTGCGCAGCGGAACTGGGCGGAATCGCCATCATCTTGCAGTTACTTACAGGGTGGCGAGAAAAGCTCCTGCTGCTGATTGCAGCGTCACTTCTCGGTCTCATCGTATTCGCGTTCAAATTTCAATGGATTGAGCGGACATTTGGCTTAGCTGGCGTGGCCATGACGGTCTTTGCGATTTCCGCCGTGGCTCTGCATCCCAATTGGCATCGGTTTGCACGCGGGCTCATTCCGATATTCGCGCACACCAAGCAGCCACTTCTTTACGGGTATTACGCTGTAGGGATTTTCAGTGCACTTCTCATGGCATACGAGGTCCACTTCTATTCCTCCGGAGCAATTGAAGAGGATTGGACAACCCCGAATTTGACGGAAAATTTTTCCGTAGCCGCATTCGGCTCGGCTTTGGGCGCAATCATCACCGTCGGAATCTTGATGTTAGGAGCCCTGGTATTTTTGCCCCGAGGAATATTTCCACAAACTTTGAGCACAACCATAATTGCCGGCGCCTTTCCGTTTGCCAAAAAAGCACTGATCATCGCGCTGCTCGGCGTTTTGACATGCCTTTGCGGGGCAGCCCTGGAGACAGCTCTTTCCGGCGCCTACAACATTTGTCAGTTCTTCAATGTGAGTTGGGGAAACAATCTGCGGCCAAAGTCTGCACCGGTCTATACCGCCGCGTGGATTGCAATGCTTGCAGTCGCCTGTGCGATCGCGCTTTCCGGTGCGAGACCGCTGACGCTGGTCAACATCTCAGTTGTTTTCGGAATGGTGGTAATGCCGTTCACTTACTATCCGATTCTACGAGTGGCGGCGGACAAGAACGTCATGGGCAAATATGTGAACGGCACCGTAAATACTGTCGTCGGGATTATTTTTCTGGTCCTGATCACGATTGCCGGCGCCGCCGCGATTCCCCTCATGCTTCTGACCCATTCCGGAAGGCCATAGATATAGATATCGGCTCACTCCGACGATTTCACTTCTTCAAACCTGAACTGCTTGTCGAGCTTCTCGTAGGGCTTACCATCAACTTCCACATATGGATACACGAAATAATTCAGCGTGGGGCCATCCTGCTTAGGAGAGAGTGTAATGTCCCGACCCGTCGAGAATTGCGCGCGATTCGCGTCAACGCTGCCGAAGAAATAGTCATCTTTCTGCTTGGCTTTCCACGCTTCCGAAATGTCAACCGGGGTCCACCCGATTTTGGAGGCATAGAACTCGGCCCAGCAGTGATAACCGGGAATATCTCCGCTATTCTTCCCCTCGGGCAGAGGGAAACCAATATCGAAGCGCGCCGGAATGCCGTCGGCACGCAGCATGCCAATGAATGGAGAATGGAAATCGGTGCAGTTGCCGCGCTTGCTGTCGCAGGCCCACACCGCATCCCCGCGTCCCCAGCCCGAACCCGTCTTGTCGTACTTCATATTGGTGAACAGGTAGTCGTAGGCAGCCTTCGCTTTCGCGACTGTGCCGCTCTTTGATCCGGTTACTTCGAGCGCCAGGGCTTTGATTCTTCCATCCGTAGGAATCAAGCTGTCGGGCGCAACCAAGCGGGTCATGGATGCAGGTACGATGCGAGGACTGCGGTCTTTGCGTTCGAGCTGCGCGTAATCGCCCCGCGAATATTCCAGCCGCGTAATCTCGTACTCGAGACTGAAGTCGGCTTTGGCCGCCGCCGCGGGGTTTTGAATCTCGACGTACATCATTCGATTACCGTACTCGGACTCTTTGGTCATCTGCGTTTTAGCCGGGGACTTGACGGTCAAAACGCGCACCGTCTGGTGCTGGTCAGTCTGCGGTACGGGCACCCACACCCGGACCCGTTTTGCTCCCGAAGGAATGTCCTTAACCGTAAAGTTGTAGCTGAAGCGAAACGTGCGAGATGGCGGGCTGAATTTCTGCGCAGTCGAAGCGGCTTGCCCAGCTAATTGGTATGAGGAAAAAAAGAGCAGCAACAACGATGAGAGAATTCGCAACTTCATGGAGACTCTCCTTCGGTAGATGAATGGAAATTTTATCAGCAGTCAGCTCAAGCTTTCAGAGGAGTGGAAGCATTCGTCAAATATTAATAATTCGGCCAGATGATTTGAGCCTGTCCAATATTCCAATCTGGTGTAGCATCCTTGCCACGAGGTTCATTATGGCGACGAACGCTTTCCCAATGCGCGAGCGCATTGCCCACCAACCGCAAGCAGGCAATGGTCTGGCGATTATTCGCGTGACCATCGGTGCAATGTTGGTGTGGGTCTTTTTTGAGAATCTGGGAAAAGGCCTCTACACACCGGCAGGATACGCGGGCCTGATCAACTATTACATTCAGCACGATCACGCGCCAGCTGTGTGGAAAGCCGTAATGGGCCTGGCGGCAAGCCATGCTGCGATGGCGGCTCCTATGCAGGCGGTGACCGAAATCTCACTCGGCGTGCTCCTTATTATCGGTCTGTTCACCCGACCGGCCGCGTTTGTGGCATTTCTTTATCTCGGCAGCCTGTGGGTCTCGGAGTGGGGCACCTCGTGGATATGGGAACTGCTGGTTCCGGTGATGGCATCGCTAGGTGTCGCTGTTGGAGGCG
>QHZV01000003.1:6367-14051 GCA_003224785.1 Acidobacteriota bacterium | reverse complement strand
ATGCTCGGCAAGCACCCGCTGCTGAGATGCGGAAGACAGGTGTTCCAGTTCGCCGTCAGGAAGATTGATGGCCCGAATCGCGTCTTCAGAGCTGCCCGCAATCAGGATCTCCCTTCCGGGCTCAAAAAAGCGGTCAATGCCGTCCCACCAGTCGCTCACGATTGGCGTTCCACAGGCAGCGGCCTCGAACAGGCGTCCGGAGGGGCAATAACCCATTTGCGCCATGGCTGTGCGAGTCACGTTCAGAGTCAGGCGCGACGAGGAGTAAAAGGCTGGATGTTCTGACGGAGCGAGATGGCGGACGAAGTATGTGTTTTGTGTCCATGGGAAATCAGGAGGATACATCGCTCCTCCGAGACAAAATTTCTTGCTCGAGAGTTGGCCGGCGGGCTTCAGGAAAAGTTCTTCGACCTGAGGTTGACGATCGGGGGCGTACGTTCCTAAGTAAGAAAAATCTGATGCAAAACTGGCTTGGGGTGCTACTCGTTTGTGAGTTGCCGGATCCACGCTGCCGTAGAGAGGAGCTATGCGGCGAGCACCCAGTTTGCTGCTGAGTTCATCGAGTGCTTTGCCGCCGGTGTAACTGAGTACGAGATCAAATGGTCCGAGGCCATAGGTTGGGATGTAGTCCACATCCCCGTTACGGCTCAAGCTGTTCAGAGTCACGGGAGTATCGAGATCGTAAAAGACGCTGCAAAGTTTTGGATCGTCGAGAACAAGGTCTGAAGCGGCACGCGCGTCTGGACAGTATGAAGTAACGATGGCGCAATCGGACGCTTCTAGTGTACGACGGGCTGAAGATTCGGCTTCCGTCCACTCGGAATAAAGTTCGAGACGGTAGTTGGGTGGCGCGGTCAGGTCGCGATGGTTGCGGTAATAAGGGACGTCTTTTTCGAAGAAAGTAATGGAATGGCCGGTTTCTGCGAGCGCATTGCAAAGGCCGCGCCACAGGGTTGCGTGGCCGTTACCCCACGAAGAGCTCACCGTCAGTCCAAAAATCACGAGCCGCATACCTGCAGCAAAGATGCGGATGAGCGGCGGCGTGCTGCTCAGGATTAAATCTAACTCCAGTGGGAACTAAAGAGCGGCGTGAGAAAGCTCAGAAACCGACTCCCGGATTTCCGCGAGGTGGCCCTTTTCGAGAACAAGAATGAAATTGCAGCAGCGCAAAGTGTTCAGGCGGTGCGCAATCATAAAGGTGGTGCGACCCTGCATGAGGGTGGCGGTTGCGGCGAGGATCGCAGTTTCGGTGTTGGTATCTACGGAACTGGTGGGTTCATCGAGAATGAGGACTGGACTGTCTCGCAGGAAGGCGCGTGCCAGAGAAATGCGCTGACGTTCGCCTCCGGAGAGAGCTACACCGCGTTCGCCGGCGCTGGTTTCGTAGGCGTTCGCGAGATTTGAAATAAATTCGTGGGCGCTAGCAGACTGGGCTGCGGCCATGATCTCGTCGTCGGTTGCATTTCGTTTTCCATAGGCAATGTTTTCGGCGATGCTGGCGTCAAACAGCACAGGTTCTTGAAGCACGACCGCGAACTGCCGCCGCAAATCGGCAATGCGATAGTCGCGCAGATCGACTCCGTCAAGCAGCACTTGTCCTTCGGTGGGATCGTAAAAACGCATGATCAAGTTGAGCAACGTGGTTTTACCGGCTCCGGTGGCGCCAACGATTCCTACGCGTGATCCCGCAGGAATTTTTAAGGAAATGTTGTTCAGGCCTCGACCACTTCCCGCGTATCCGAATGAAACCTTGCGGAATTCGAACTCTCCTCTGGCGCGTGTGATTGGGAGTGCGCTCGGGTTCTCAGAAATTTCGGGCGATTGCCGCAGCAGAACGAAGCATCGCTCCAGGCTGATCATCCAACTTTGTAAATCGGTTATTTTTCCGGTCAGGAGTTGAAGCGGCTGGTACATCTGTGCGATGTAGGCCATCACGATGAGCAATGAGCCGACGGTCAGAGTCTGGCTTCCTACATGCTTGACTCCGATGTAAAGCGCGGCTGCGGTCCCACCCGCCAGCGTGAGCCCGATCAGCATGTTGAATACTGCCTGCCAGAGCGCGAGCTTCACCTGTCCGGAAACCCGCTGGTTTGAGCGCCGGATGAAGCGCTCGTGCTCGCGATCTTCTTGGCCGAAAGCTTTGATCACGCGAATGCATCCGAGAACTTCTTGAATCACTGACATCGCACTGCTGTCCAGGTCTTTGATCATCTTGGAGCGGAGCCGAACGAACTGACTGCAGGCCAGAGTCAGCCCTAGGAGCAACGGAATGATCCCCAGGGAGACTAACGCTAGTGCCGGATCAATCCGCATTGTGACAAACACCATCCCCATGAGGGCGAGCACTGCGGTTATCAGTGGGAGTAGTCCTTGAATTACGACGTACTGAATGGCCGGCGCGTCATGTTGAATTCGATAGACGGAATCCCTCTGCACGTGATTGAGCAGCTTGGCTCGAAAATGCCAGACGAGCCGCTCGCCAATGTAAGTTTGTAGCCACCAGCTTCCAAGGCCTTGCAGGTTCACCAGCACTGCGATTGCAAGGAGCAGCGCGATGGCCCAAAACAAAATGCTGTTGGGATGACGGGCCGACATGACCGCGGCCAAGAACATGGGCGGAGGATGGTTCCCAAGAACGCCGTCAACCGCGAGTTTTAGAGGTAATGGATAGAGCAAGGTGAGCGGCAGTGAGAGAAGGCTGAGCCCGGCAATGAGCGCCAATGGCCCGGCGCAATGGCGCGACTCCGCCAATACCCGTAGCAAGACAGGGAACTTTTTTCGAAGCCCAAATGTCACGAAAGAGACCAACTTTGCGCCAACAATACTGGATGTACTTAGCTCGGGCAAGGAAATTGGTAAGGACTGTGTGTTACCGAGGTAAACAGCTGATCTTCAGTTTCGACCGGGGCTATTGCAGTTGGCCTAGCAGGTCGGCGCAGGAGCGACAGCAAGCATCAGGATTGAGGCGCAATAATTCCGGAACTTCAAACGTTCCGGTGCTGACCGCGACAACTTTGGCATTGACGTAGCGAGCGGCAAGGATGTCGTCAGGCGTGTCCCCGATGAAACATACAGTACAACCGCTGCCAATAAGCTTCCTGGCCATCGCGACCGCGTTATCGAAAATGGCGGTGCGGAGCTCGCAGGCATCTCCAAAGCTGCCCATTGCGAAAAACTTCCGAAGTCCGGCGGATGTCAGCTTGCTCCAGCCAACTGCCTCCAGGTTTCCTGAGGCTACTCCCAATAATTTGTTGCGCAAGCTAAGTTGGGCCTCGCGGCGGACAACCGCCAGCATCTGTTCGATTCCTGCATCGAATATAGATGGCGTTACCCCGCATCTTGCGACTGCGGCACGCAAAATCGCAACGTCTGTCTTGCCGTGATAGGGCAGGCCTTCGATGGTAGTGTCAACCCCAAAGACCTCCAGCATGGCCTGATGCAACGCGTTCCACTGCACCAGATCGCGGGTCACAAGGAGGGTCCCATCTATATCAAAAAAATAGGCGTCAGCTTGGATTGCCGGCGCTTGAGTCATCGCAACGGAGGGTCGAATCGGCGAAGTGGGACAAAGTTGAGGCAAAACTTTCTCCTCACGCTTCGATGCGGAGAAGGGGGTAAAAGCCGCTCGGGAAATTTGCCCGTCGGCGTCATCATGGCGGGTAAAGCCCCAACTATTTCGAACAGCTTACGGCTCGCTAGAGCGCCGCTCTTCCATGATTTCGGTCAAATCGCAGAACAGAAGTTTTATCGCATGTCTATCGAGCAGGGCTGGATTGATCTTCCGCACCATCGATATTCGTATCACCGATCTTCGCATCGTCGATCTTTGCATCAAGCGCGCGTTTGGCCCGTACCGATAATCTGGTACTTGGTGGATGTCAGCTCTTTCAGTGCGAACGGACCGCGGCAGTGCAGTTTTTGGGTGCTAATGCCCATCTCCGCCCCGAAGCCGAACTCGGCGCCATCGGTGAAGCGGGTGGATGCGTTCCAATACACGGCAGCTGAATCCACTTCGCGAAGAAACCTGTTCGCATTGTTCTCGTCCGCCGTAATAATCGCTTCCGAATGTTTCGTGGAGTAGCGATTGATGTGTTCGATAGCCGCATCCAAAGTTGGAAGGATGCGAATTGCAACGCAGAGGCGCAGATATTCTTCGCCCCAATCGTTTTCGGTGGCGGGCGTGACATGAGGCGCGAGGCGGCAGGTTTGCACGTCGCCGCGAACTTCGACTGCTGCCTGGCTCAATTGGCGGACGATCTCCGGCACGAATTGCTCGGCGATACGTGCATGCACGCCGATTTTCTCGGCTGAGTTGCAAACGGAAGGCCGTTGCGTTTTCGCGTTCAGAATAATCCGAGCGGCCATTTCAAGGTCCGCCGATTCATCCACAAAGATGTGGCAGTTGCCGGCTCCGGTTTCAATGACGGGAACCAACGCGTTCTCCATTACATGCGTGATCAGTCCGGGACCGCCCCGCGGAATGACGACATCAACCAGACCTCGGGCGCGAATCAGCTCCTGCACGCTGTCGCGGCTGCTCGAATCGAGCAGAGCAATTGAGCCTTCCGGTACACCGGGAACTCCGGCCATGAGTTCTGATAAAAGCTGGTTCGTAATTGCGGCTTCTTTTCCGCCGCGAAGAGCGACAGCATTTCCAGTCTTCAGGCAGAGAGTGGCTGCGTCCACGGTGACATTCGGGCGAGATTCATAAACGATCCCGACGACGCCAAATGGCACGCGGACCTTGCGGATTTGCAATCCATTGGGGCGCGTCCATTCTTCGAGCAATTCATTGACTGGATCGGGCAATGCGGCCAGCTCGCGAACGGCATGCGCCATTTCTGAAATTCTCTGCTCATTGAGCAGCAGACGATCACGCATGGCACCGTCGAGATTCGATTGCTGAAGGTCTTGCTGGTTGACGTGAAGAATTTGTACTGAGTGGTGCTCGATGATGTTTGCGATCCCGAGCAGCAGGTGGTTTTTTTGCGCTGTTGAAAGCTGCGCTAATTTCGCGGCAGCTGCGCGGGCGCGCTCCAGCTTTTCGCGTGTTGATAGGATCAGTGCCGCTGTGCCAGCCATGTCAGCGCTTCTCCGTCTTCGCAGGGAAATAGGTCCCAATCTTGTGCGCAACGGCTTTCGCGATGGCATCGGGCTCGCTTCCGTTCACAATTGCTACGCTGACGCCGGCATCGCTAGCCATCTTCGCAGCGCGCAGCTTCGAACGCATTCCGCCGCGACCGAGTTTGCCGTGACCGTTGCAAAGTGCCTCCATCTCAGGCGTCAACTTGCGGATGGTGCGCACCAGGCGCGGACGCTTGCCATTGGGCGCAAGAAATCCGTCCACGTCTGTGAGTAGCAAAAGCCAGTCGGCATCCACCGCAGCGGCGAGCAGAGCACTCAGTTCGTCGTTATCGCCGAATGCGCCTTCGAGTTCCCGCACTGAGACACTGTCATTCTCATTAGCGATGGGGACAACTCCGAGCCGGAACAACTGATTCAGCGTGTTTTGTAGGTTCTTATAGCGCGCGGGCGAGGTGAAGTCATCGCTTGAGAGCAGCAACTGCGCGACTTTCTTTTTGCCGAAAAAAAGTTGCTCGTAAATGTGCATCAGAGCGCTCTGACCGACGGCCGCGCAGGCCTGCATAAGCGGAACAGTGGACGGGCGCTCAGTCAGACCGAGGTGGGCCATGCCTGACGCGATCGCGCCAGAACTTACAATCAGAAACTCGTGATGGGGCAGATCGAATTGGTCTACCAGCGAACGTAGACGGACGGTTTCAATGCGACCGCCGGGCGCGATCAGGCTGGTTCCAACTTTGATTACCAAGCGCATAAGTTAATCTAGATACTTTAGCAAGCACAGGCCGGATCGGCCATGCAACGATTCGATCCTCCATATCACTCCAACCCAGATTTCTTCCGGGGCAAATCTCAAAAATTCGCGCTGAATTCAAAGCCGATGTTGATTGCCCAGGATAAACGTTCACGGACGATGTCAGGCCGGGTTGCGGGACCTAATCCCGACCGTATGCTAACCTGTGAACGATCTTCCCCTCAGCCGGGATGGCGGAACTGGCAGACGCAGCGGACTCAAAATCCGCCGGGCTTCGGCCCTTGGGGGTTCGACTCCCCCTCCCGGCACCAAGTCTAAACCCATTCAGATACAGCTATACAACGTGGGCTTCTGCTATATAGCGAGAAGTCGGCAAAGGTAAGGCGCGGACCCAGATTTGTGGGTTGCGCGCCTTGCTCCAGATGCGAATTGTTCAGCAGGAGGAATGAAATCATCCCTACAACGAACGGGAAGCACAGACGTCGCTTCATAAGGAAATTTTAACCGTGCCATCACTGGACTGAATGAAGGGAGACCTTCTCGGTGATGCCCTTAGACTCGACAATTGTGTACATAAAGCCGGCGGAAAGGTCCCGCAGGATTTGTTTTTCACCGCTCGGCCAGCGGATCGTCACCTCATTGATATGTGACTCAGACGCAAGGCCGAAGTGGAGCCGCGGATCGTTGCTCGAGAGATAGCTTCCGCCTGCGTGTACCTCTGCAGTTTGCACCATCTTTCCGGCGCTCACCGTGAGCTTCGCGCCGATGGCCATCTTGTTACTCTTGGTTCCAATCAGTTTGAACAGAATACTGCGGTTGTGCTCTCCGCCTTGGTTTAGGAGAAGCTGCGGCGGCCCGTCCATGTTCAGCACCACAATATCCATGTTTCCGTCATTGTTGAGATCGCCGAATGCTGCGCCACGTCGCGAGGCATTTGGAATTTCAGCGAACACGTTCGATATATCTTCGAACGTTGCATCACCCCGATTCCGAAAAAGCTGCATCGGCTCAGCATATCGCGCAGCGCCGGCGATCCCATCCATTTGCGGATAAACGTGTCCGTTGGCAATGAAAATATCGAGCCAGCCTGTGTTTGAAAAATCCACCATCCCTGTCCCCCAGCCAACGTTCAAGAACGTAGGCTGGGCGAGCTTCGCGGCCGAGGGCACGTCAGTGAATTCGGCTTTACCGAGGTTGCGATAGAGATAGTTTGGTCCGGAATCGTTTGCGACGTAGAGGTCCGGCCAACCATCGTCATCGAAATCGCCCCATTCCACGCCAAGTCCGTAGTATCGGCTGGGATCATCCACTCCCGCTTTCTTTGACACTTCCTCGAATGTGTCATCTCCGCGATTGTGAAAGAGGAGATCGCTTTCACCCTGCATTCCCCAAGGGCCGCACTGAACTCGGATTCCTTTAAACCGGCAGGTCTTCTCATCGCTGCCGAAACTTGGGAGTTTGCTGATATCGAAATGCACATACCGGGATACGAAAAGATCGACATGGCCGTCCCGATCATAGTCACCCCAAGCGGAGCCGGTACTAAAACCGCTCGCCGCTACTCCGGATCTCTCGGTCACATCTTGGAACTTGCATTTGCCTAAATTCTGGTAGAGCGCATTTCCACCGTATCCTGTCACGTAAATGTCAGGCAGCCCATCGTTGTCATAGTCACCGACCGCGATACCCATGCCCCAGCCCTTTCGCGTCAGTCCAGCGGACTGCGTGATGTCAGTGAATTTAAACTCGGCGTCCTGGTGATAGAGCGTGATCAGGGGATCGCCGCCCCTGCGGAAATGTTCAATGGTTGAGCCGTTAACGACGATGATGTCGAGTCTTCCATCGTTG
>QHZV01000003.1:0-6321 GCA_003224785.1 Acidobacteriota bacterium | reverse complement strand
AACTTCACTCGAGACATCTCTGAAATGTGGCGACTGGGCCCAGGCCCGGGAGAACACTAGAACTAGAAAAAGAATTCTTCGGATCACGGTGGGGAACATCGATTATAGATCGCTTGTGTTTAAGTCCATGCAAAACAAGAGGGCGCCGCACATGAGAAGAGTGTGCATTCCGGGGACAAATATACTCTTGGCCGGCTGCACACGAAATAGTTATTCAAAAAAAGATAGGCCGGATCGCTGTGATCCGGCCTATATGTCGCGACTGCCGAAGCCTATTTCGTGGCGTTACCGTCCTGCGCAGGGGCGTTTTCGGCGGTTGTTGCAGCGCCGCTTCCCAGCCTGGTCAGGCGCGGGAAGAAGGGGGTCACTTCAAACGGCATTTTGTCGCGGACCGAGGTGTACGAAACCGCCGCGGCTTTGATCATTTCAACGTGGTCGCCCCAAGGGTCAAGCTTGATTCGTCCACCGAGCGGCAACGCAGCGATTTGGTCCAGTTTACTTTCATCCAGGGTCGGCGCGGAACCCATTAGCGCGGATAGCCGTGTGATCTGCCCTTTGCTGTCGCTTAAATTGTTGCCCAAGTGGGCTGTCAGCAGAGCTGAGAGCATGAGGCCACGGGCCTGAAGCTGTTTCAGATACAGACCAGCAGATCCCAGCTTCTGCGCGTATGGCGAGTTCTTCAGCAGTTCGACTGCTTTTGCATCAGCCGCTGCTTCTTCATCCGGATTATGGCGGAAGCCGAAGTTCTGGTACGTGGATTCATCCGAGAACAACATGCGGTCATTAAACGCGAACTTGCTGCCGAGATTGTGCCCGAGCACAATGTGCGCCAACTCATGACAGAGTACTGCCGCCAAACTGGCTTCATCCGGCAGAGTGTCAAGTAATCCGCGGCTGATCACGATGGTGTTTCCGACGCTGAATGTCTCAAGTGGATAGGTCACCATCACCCGCGCACGGACCTGCAGAACTTTATCCACGTCACCGGAAGGCGCCAGCAGAGCTGCGCGCTGCAATCGCTCTACGACGTTGTCTTCTGCTTGCTGCTGCCATGCTCTTTGAGCTTCCAGCGGGGACAGATCTTGAGCAACCGCGCTTTCATCCTTCACCGCTTCCACCTTCAGATCGGTAAGCTCGTCGTCGCGGCTGTCTTTCATAACGTCATAGCCCCAAATCCGCGACTGCGCTTTGAACGCCTGCTTATCTTTTGATCCGTAACTGAAATCACCTTCCTCGCTATAGATATAAGAAGGAATCCAGTAGCCCGGGACCAGGTTGAGCCGCCAGCTATCCATGTGGAAATAGAAAGCATTTTTAGGCCGCGGAACGTAAGTCCCGTTCAAGCGAACGATGTTGTAATCCTGGTCTTCAACCCAGATTTGACCCTGGAAGAGTCCCGTCCCCGCGTTCTTCTTCGGGGTCACTTCGAATACGAGCGTCCGAACTTCACCAAGAAATTCGCGATGAACGTAGTGGAAATCGTAGTGATTGCGATCGAAGTTCTGGCGATCAACGAAGACCATCCATGAAAATCCCATTGGTTGATACTGAATCCGGAAGAGCTTGGTCACGCCGCCCATCAGGCTCTGCTGAAAGCTGGTCTGTTTGGCTAGATAGTCACGGCGATCGATGATGTCGGACATATCCAGGCGGCCAAGGAAATAATGGTCCTCTTTTGGCACCGCGCCCATTTTCTGGTCAGGAGTCAGGTTCTGCAAGTAGGTTTCAACCAGCGGAGTGCGATTCTTTAGGAACGTCATCAGTCCGTGCTCGCGCTCGATGATCTGGTCCACCACCTGATCAATGCTGACAGGGGTTCGCGGAACGCTCTGCGGCGCAACAGCGATTCCCGGCGTTGCCGACACAGGCTGCACCGCCGCCGGTTGCGCGGACTTCGCAGGTCCCTGCTGCGCACCTGCGCTTACGCCGAGCAATAATGAAGCAGTTAAAAACCATCCCCAACGTTGCATATCTCTGCCCTTCTTTCCGCGAAGCTTTGAACTAACAACTACGAAGCCAGCTGGAACGTAACTTTCACCGTACCCGTGAAATCAACCGGGGCGCCATTCCGCTGTGCCGGCTTGTACTTAATTTTGTTTGCAGCGGCAACGGCGGCCTCGTCTAGACCATGGCCGAGCCCGCGCGTCACCCGATTCACATGCAGTTCGCCGTTTGCGCCGAACATAACCTCCAGAAGCACCTCCCCTTCGAGGTTCAACTTGCGTGCTTCTTCGGTATAGACGGGCCTGGGCTTGAAAATAATTTCGACCTGGCTGGTCAGGGCGGCGGTGTCGTCCTGCACGCGCCGCGTATTTGCAGCTACTTGCTGCGTTTGGAACCCGGCAGCCTGCACGCCCTGGCCGTTTGCTCGCCCATCGCCGTGCCCCGGTTGGGCAATACCATTACCGAACCCGGCACTCGCAATTGTGCCTTTGATTCCTTTGGCCCCGCCAGTGCCGTTACCGGTTCCAGCGCCTTCCGGAAGATCGAATGAGCCGAGCTTAGCGGCCACCAGCTTAGCCCCTTGCTTACCCTCACCGGGAAGGCCATTGGGATCGCCGAAGCCTCCGGTCTGCACCTTCTGAATCGGCGCATTTACGGTCGGGGTAGCCGAGCTTCCGAACTGTCCGGTGTGGATCACATTTGTCGGCATGGCTCCAGAAACCGGTTGCAGCTTGGGTGCTTCGAAATTGACCTGCTGAATTCTGGGAGGCTCAACCCGAGCCTCTTCTATCCTCGGCTTCGGCATCTCTCGGGGAACGATCAGCTTCGGCGTTTCAAACTTCGCCTCTGGCAGCAACTTGGTGATTCTTGGCTTTGGCTTGATAATCGGCTTTTCAGGCACGAGATCGGGCCGAGGAATGATTTCTGTGACCGTGTACTTCGCCCAGGTACTCATGCGGTCGGGCCAGATCAGGTGGATGCACAAGAGCATCATCACAATGATCGCGCAGCCGGTATAGCTGATGACAAACGTGCGCCAATTCCGTTTCCGCTCCGGCAGCAGACCGAGGGTGAGTGTTTCACGCGGCATTTTCTAGCTCCAAAAGGACACCCGGGCCTGGGAGGAGGCAGACCGGACGTATGCTCAGAGTAAGAGAAAATGGTACATGGGTAAACGTCCCCGCCGCTCGTGTACTTCGGTAATCGGCGGAGAACCGAGGGAGGATGCTTCCCAGAATGAGAATCTGACTGCTCATACCTTACGGCGAAGGGCGAATGCAAAATACACCGGTACGCCTGCCAAAATCACCAGGCTTCCCAGGGCTGAATTTTTCAGGTTGCTGGTGAAAGTGTAGTAGAGCAGGGGGGCCGACGCCACAATAAAAAGGGCAGGTGCCAGTGGATATCTCCAGAATTGGACTGGCTCAAGATCGGAAATTCGGGATCGGAACACAAAGAGTGAGATGCTCGCAGCAACGTAGGAAAGCCATTCGGAAAACAGAGACAGCGTGAACAGTTGCTGAAAGTTACCCCCAATTAACAGAAAGCCTACAGAGAGCAAACCTTGCGTCGCGATAGCCACGTGCGGCGTGTGAAATCGCGGGTGAACCCTAGCTAAAAATGAAAAGAAGTTGCCGTCGCGAGACATAGCAAAAGCCATTCGGGCGCCGCTCATGGCGATTCCGTTCAGAGAAGTGATCAGCGAAACAATGATCACGGCAGCGATTACGGCAGCCCCGCCATTTCCCAGCGCAACCTTGATGGCGTCCGACATGGGCGACGAAGAGTTCGCGAGCGCGGTTACCGGAAGAGTAAACTGCACCGCTGCGTTTACCAGCATGTACAGCGCGGCGATCACAATCAGCCCGCCGACCAGCGCCAGCGGGATATTGCGCTCCGGCGCGCTCACCTCCTCCGCGACCATGTTGAGATCGCTCCATCCGTCGTAAGCCCACAAAGCCGCTTTCACCGCGAGAATGAACCCTACAATGCCGCCGGTGGCTGCGACGTAGCGGCCGGCAAAGTGCTCCCAAGTGCCGTTGGAAGTGAAGGCTGCGGCTGAAATCGCAACGACTAGCGTGATCTTCAAGATAGTGAATGCCAGCTGGAAATTTCCCGCGCGTCGAACTCCGATGTAGTTGATGCCTGAGATGAGTAGCACCATGGCGAATGCAACGAGCTGGCCGGGCCGCGTTAAATGAGTGCCGTCAGTGGTGAGAAAGGCAAGCGGCGAAAAACTGCTCAACACTTGCACGATTCCAGTCGAAACGGCTGCCAGGGAGGCAGGCTTGATCACAATCGTCCACGTCCAACCACATAGAAAGCCGGCGAGTGGGCCATAAGCGTCCCGAATATAGACATATTCGCCGCCGGCCTGCGGCTTCATGGCGCCGAGTTCTGCGTATGTGACTGCCCCGCAAAAAGAAAAAATCCCGCCGACGATCCACGCCAGATAGACCAGCTTGGCGGATCCGGCTGCGCGCATCATCTCGGCCGGAACCAGAAATATGCCGCTGCCGATCACGACGCCAATGACGATGGAGGCAGCGTGGGCAAGACCCAGTTCGCGAACGAGGCCTTTCGCGCTTGTACTCTCTTGAACCAGAGATTTGCTGGAAACCGGCATCCGAAAGATTTTAACCGCAAAGGTCGCAAAGAAAATCCGCAAAGCTCGCAAAGAAGGGCATCGATTGGGCAGATCTTCTTTGCGCTCTTTGCGAGTCCTTTGCGACCTGTGCGGTTAAAAGCTCTTGATCTTTGCAGAGGAGGAGAGTAACCCGCTCGCGATGTATCCCACGCCGAACGTCACTGCGGTCCCGATTGCCACGTACCACGTAAAAGGCACTTGCGTGAATCTCCACAGATACACTTCAGTCGTGAACCCGCAGAGCATGCCGATGATCGCGCCGGTTTGATTCGCACGGCGAGTGAGCACGCCGAGTAGAAATACGCCAAGTAGAGCGCCATAAGAGATGGAGGCAATCTGCAGCCCGACTTCAACCACGCGAGTCACGCGATGTAGGCAAAGTACAGCCAAAATAAACAGCACTATCGCCCACAGCACGGTCGAGAGCCGCGAAATCTTCATTCGCTGTTGTTCGTCAATTTGGTTGTCCTCTGCGTTCGCGGCGGGTCCTGTTCGATCTCTGCGGTCAAAAGCTTTCGCTGGAGCTCTCAGTCGCAAGTACAAATCCATAACCGTGCTCGACGACAGCGAATTCAAGGCCGCGCTCAGGTTCGACATGGCCGCTGCAAGGATTGCTGCGATCAACAAACCAGAAATTCCGTGCGGCATGTGCGTGACGATAAACGTCGGATAAATCCGGTCGGCTTTGCCGAAATTGGCTGACGGCACCATGTAGTAGGCGAAGAGCATCACACCGACAAGCAGGAACAGAGCAAACTGAAACAAGATCGCGACGCCGCTTGAAAGCAATGCGGCCTTGGATTGCCGCAAATTGCGCGCAGCCAGCAGACGCTGCACGATGAGTTGGTCGGTGCCGTGACTTGCGGTCACGAATACCGCGCCAAAGATGACTCCAGCCCAGAAGGTGTACGGTTTCCAGATGCTCAAACTGAAATCGAAGACCCGGAACTTGTCCCCAGCAGCCGCGACCTGATGAATATGCGTCCATCCTCCCGGAACAAAATGAATGAGGGTCGCGATTCCCAACAGGGTTCCGCCAAGGTAGATCGCGGTTTGCACGACATCGGTCCAGATCACGGCCGCCAGCCCGCCCTCGAAGGTGTAGATCAAAGTCAGCAGCGTGATGATCGCGATGGACGCGACCTCTCCCGTGCCCAGCGCAATCGACACAACAATTGAAACCGCGTAAACCCGCACGCCTTCGGCGGCGGCGCGAGTTAAAAGGAACAATCCCGAAGTCAGCGTGCGCAGGTGCGGCCCGAAGCGTTTTTCGATCAGTTCGTAAGCGGTGTATAGATCGCCTTTGAAGTAGTGCGGCAGCAGCACAAAGCTGATGATGACGCGGCCAACGATGTATCCGAGGACAACCTGAAGAAACGTGAAGTTCGTGTCATAGGCGAGACCGGGAATGCTGATGATGGTCAGTGTGCTGGTTTCAGCAGCGACAATTGAAAGCGCGATTGCCCACCACGGAATGTCGCGTCCTGCAAGAAAGTAATCGCGGAGCGTACGCTGGCGCTTGCGGAACCGAAGTCCGAACAGGGTGATGCCGACGAGATAGGCGGCAATGATCGCGAAGTCGAGATGGTTGAGGCCCATGCGCTGCAATCAGCGTATCGCGGTTAGAGTGCGATCTGGTGGGCTGTGGCGAGGGGTATCTAGGGAGTGATGAGGGGAAGTCAATGAGTGATATCGGGAGTGGCTGTTGAAAAACTCTTTCGCGCCAAAAT
>QHZV01000002.1 GCA_003224785.1 Acidobacteriota bacterium | reverse complement strand
GGCCATTAATCAGGAAACTCTGTTCGCCAGAGTCTGACTGAACCGCCGCAGCGGTCGCCTCTACGGTCACGCTCTGCTGGGTGGTTCCGACTTCAAGTCGAAAATCCAAACGCCTGCGATCACCGACGCCGAGCACGATGTCTCTTTGCTCAGCCGCTTTGAAGTTTGGTCCTTCGGCCTTCACTGTATAGCGGCCGATGGTCAAACCGGGGGCGACGTACTGGCCAACGCCGCTGCTGGTGAAATGGTTAACTTGGCCGGTCTCAGTATTGGTGACGGTAATGTTTACGTTAGGCACTGCAGCCCCGGACGGGTCGGTCACTGTGCCTACGATGGTCGCTTCCTGGGCGAACACATGGAGCGAGCTGAAGACGAATAGAGCTGAGAGGACCAGAACAGACCGGAATACACAATTTGAACGCTGAAAAAAAATGGGGAATACAAAGAATCGACTCACAGTCAACCTCCGGAATGTGGCCTTACGGTGCCCGCGGGAAGAAGCTTGGGGCAAGCGACACAGCTGAGGCCTACATTCGCGTTTGTAGTTCTCAGGAATAAAAACTGTCAACCTAAAACGTTTTTTCTACAGGAAAACAGGCGATCGGCTAAGCAATTCTTCTTAAAGGTAAAGCTCCGTGGCCCGATATACCACGAATGCCCTAAGGAAGGAGCCGTCTACGTTGAATTTAAAAGCAAAGCCGCGACGGATCGTCGTTTGCCGCGAATAAAATTAGGCGAGTGAGGAAATTCTGAGTGCGGTTGATCAAGGGCGGCGCGACTTGGAGACGAGCGTTATTTGACCTGCATTGATTCCGAAGGGGCTTCAGCGAAAAACTTACGTGGGGCGGGCGACCGGCCCGTCCCACGCGCTATGAGTTAGAACCCACCAGCAACAAACACGCCGACTCGGATGTCGGGATGCATTTCATCGATCATAAAGTACTGATCGGCAACTGGATCATAATCAATGTAAACCGGATCGTCGAAACCCCACACACTTGGCCAGGCCTCCACTAATTGGAACGTGTAACCGCCAAATACCACGGTGGGCTGAGCAACGTTGATAACCTGCGTCCGTTGCACTTTGAAAGTGTGCTGACGACCAAAGTTCGACCGGAATTTTTCATCAGGGATTTTCTTTCCCTTTTGGGCGACACGGTGTTGCCCCTGATTGCGGTCCATCTTTTCGTCATGCCGCTGTTCTTGATTGCGGTCCATTTTCTCGTCGTGGCGCTGTTCCTTTTGTTCCTGCCGTTCGGCTCCTGGCTGTTCGCGGCCTTCTGGGCGCGCGACCGGCCGATCTTTATCTTTATCTTTATCTTTATCGTTGGCTTTGCCCTTGTCCTTTTCTTCCTGGGCTTGGCCTGGGCGAGAATCTTCCCGATCTTGTGAATATATGCTGACCGAGCCTGCAATCAGCAAAAATACAACTGCCAAACTTATGGTTCCCAATGTCTTCATTGTTCACCTCACATAGTTTTGAACCAGTTAGTTTTGAACCAGGTGCGGAAGAAAAGCGAGATTACTCCCCCGCAACCAGCCTATTGTGATGAGACAGCGCAGGGCGGAGGTACTGAGGCGCATCCCGTGTTTTTTGCGGGAAGATCGGGTATCCACAGGTGGTGCGAACACGCAGGCCGGAGGAAGTGGTAATCTGCAATTCTTGGAAGATAATCTTTGCAAAGCCCAACATAAGGAGGCGCTTATGGCAGTAAAACCGATTCCCGAAGGCTATCATTCAGTAACCCCCTACCTCATAGTCAAAGGCGCGGCGCGCGCAATTGACTTCTACAAGCAAGCGTTCGGCGCGACAGAAATCATGCGTTTCCCCGGCCCCAACAACACCGTGATGCACGCGGAAATTCAGATCGGCGATTCCCGAATCATGCTGGCAGACGAAGGCCGAGAGTATAAGGCGCCACAGCCCGGCAGCGGCAATCCGATGAGCTTGATGATCTACGTACCGGATGTTGATAAGACATTCAGTCAGGCAGTTTCATCGGGCGCGAAATCAACGCGTGCAGTAGAGGACCAGTTCTACGGCGATCGGCTCGGTACACTGACGGATCCGTTTGGACACGTGTGGAGCATCGCTACTCACAAGGAAGATGTTTCAGAGCAGGAAATGCAACGGCGGATGGCGGCATTGCCGAAATCGGCATAGGCCTGTTCGTAAACTTAAACGAAGTCAATGTCCCCACCCTCTCGCAAAAATACGCGAGAAGGGTGGGGGCACCCGTTTCTGGAGGCTGTGTACGGATGTGGATCATCGTCGGAATTGCGATTGCGGTCGGAGTAGCCGTCGGTGTCGTCACTTTGTGGTTGTCGGCAAAGACAGCACCGGTTGCGGGATCTGCGGCGCCCGACTTCACTTTGAGTTCACAGGAAGGTAAGCAGGTGAGCTTGAAGGATTATCGAGGGAAGTGGGTTGTGCTGTATTTTTATCCGAAGGATTTCACCAGCGGCTGCACGAGGGAGGCGCACAACTTCCAGCGCGACCAGGAAGAGTATGCTCGCAGGAATGCAGTGATTCTGGGTGTGAGCGTTGATAGCGCCGAATCGCACCAGAAGTTTTGCGCCAAGGAAGAGCTAAATTTCAAATTACTGGCTGATACCTCGCACGAAGTCTCCAAACTGTACGGTTCGCTGATGAACTTTGGGATCGCACAAATTTCGGCGCGGCACACTTTCTTGATTGATCCGCAAGGAAAGATTGCACGCTCGTACATGAGCGTAAACCCCAGCAGCCACAGCTCGGAGATGCTTGCGGCAATAGAGGATCTGAAAAAGCAGGTTTCAAGGGTCGGGCTTTAGGCTTGTTGGTGCCGCGCAAACGTGGCGTTTGTTGGCGCTTCCAAGCACCTTATCTCCGGGAAAATCTTCAGCACCTTAATGGTTTTTTTGTATTTACCGCGGCCAAAAGCAGCGATGTAATGGAATCGCTACAGGCAAGCGTAGCCGCCCGTTCTGGGGTTTCCAGCAAGTTGAGAACCTCTAGTGCGGGCTTTTTTCTTTTGCAAGCAGGTTCGCCCGGACCGAAAGGCCTTGCGTCAAGCACCCGTTACCATATAATGAGACGCCCTGAAGACAAGGATTAGGCGTATGGATGCCTGATTCCAGAGCCGAACCAGCCAAGTTGCTGCTCGACGGAGACATGACTCAGACCAAGAAACCGCAACAGCGAAACGGGGGAGCAGTCACACTCAAGTCGGTTGCGGCGCATGTGGGCCTCTCACCGGGAACTGTCTCAGCGGTACTAAACGACGCACCCTCTTCCAAGCACATTCCTAAGGCCACTCGCGAGCGAATCATCGCGGCTGCGCGCAAGCTCGACTATCGGCCCAATTTTTTTGCGCAGACTCTGCGACGACAGCGCACCTATACATTGGGCGTGATCGCACATGAGATCGGTGACGGCTATAGCTCATCCATCATCGCGGGAATTGAAGATGCTGCGAGCCAGAAGGATTATTTTTTTGTCACCGGAGTTCATCGTCACGATCCCGAGCTATTTCAAAAATATTCGCGCTTACTGCTGCAACGTGGGGCCGAGGGAATCATCACGCTTGACTTCAATCTCGCGCATTCGTTGCAGGTACCCGCGGTTTCAATCCCGGGTCACAAAGAAAATGAAGGCGTCACGAATATCGTCCTGGACCATCATCATGCTGCGGAGTTGGCCTTCAGGCACTTGATGGAACTTGGGCACACCAAGATCGCAATTTTGCGCGGACATCCGGAAAGCGCGGACTCGCAACATCGGTGGACCGCCGTGCAACAGGTCGCGCAAGAAGTGGGACTTGAACTCGACCCTGATCTCGTAGTTCAGATTCTCTCGGAAGAGTCCACGCCGCTTTTGGGTTATCCGTACGGCAAGGAGTTGATTGAGCGCAAGCGTCCGTTTACCGCGCTGCTGGCGTACAACGATATTTCCGCAATCGGCGCGATGCGAGCGTTCCATGAAGCGGGATTCGAGATCCCGCGCGATATTTCGGTGGTTGGCTTTGACGACATACCTGCGGCGGCGTTTCATTATCCAAGCCTGACAACTGTGCGCCAGCCTCTGCACAGGATGGGAGAGTTGGCAGTGGAGATGCTGGTTGAACGGCTGGAAAATGGCAAGCAAATGGAGCCCGAAATAGCAGTGCAGCCCGAAATCGTTGTGCGCGAGTCCACCGGGCCAGCACGGAAGTGAACGACCAGTCGCTTGGTTCTCCTACAGTGATAACTGTATTGCCCTGAGTTCGACCCAAGATCAATCTGAAAATAATGGGTTTTACTGGATCAGCCGCGCCCGCAATGCAGAAGGAAGCAAAGGCAATTACTGTCCTCTGCGTTGACGATGAGCAGCAGACAGCATTGCGTTCGGTGCTTGAGTCCGAAGGATACAAAGTGTTGTTCGCCGCCTCAGGGTCAGAGGGTCTTGAGACCTTCAAATCTGAAGCGGTCAATGCCGTCATCCTTGATTATTGGATGATGGACATGAGCGGATTGAAGCTCGCGCAGCAGATTCGGCAGCTGAGTCGTTCGGTACCGATCATCATGCTCTCCTCTTACATTGAACTGCTGGATGAAAGCCTCGGTTTAGTGGACGTTTGGATCCGCAAGGGCGAAAGATCACCGAGATATCTGTTGAAGAGATTGGCTGAACTTTTGGATGTGGGTTCCAGCGCGTAAGCTCCTATGCGCAGCAATTAAAGTCAATTCCCCACCTCTCGCAAAGCGCGCGAAGGAATGGGGCACCTTCGTTTAACGGGCACTCTCATTTCACCCTCGAATCGATTATTTTTCGCGGGCGGGGAAATCATACCGGATTCCGGCGCGCGCCAGGATAGGCGGAGCGAGGCTGGTGAGCGGAGTCGGCGGAGTCAGAGCAAAAGCGTAGCGCTGGTTGAGAATGTTTTCTCCCGCCAGATAAATCGTAAAGCCACGGCGCAACTCGCGCTCGGCAAATAAATCCATCACATAGTAATGAGGGAGCACTAGCGAATTCAGATCGTCGTCGTATTGCGCGGCGGAATAGCGCCCTTGCACGCTGAGCATCGCACGTTTTGGATTCCAGTAGCGCGCTTCCCAGGTGAGCTGGTGACGAGGGACCTCGGGGACGTTTTTGCCGATAAGGGAAGAGGATGAGTCAGCCACATAGGCGTGAACGAATTGGTATCCGGCGGATAATTCCATCGTACGAGTCAAATGGAATGCGCCATCCAGTTCGACGCCGAGAGAACGAGTGCGGCCCAGATTCTGGCGCTGGCGCAGGATGGTTGAGCCGGTACTGATGGTCACGTTGGTAACGGGATCCACGATGTCGGCCCAGAAAAACGT
>QHZV01000001.1:3976-9339 GCA_003224785.1 Acidobacteriota bacterium | reverse complement strand
TCCGATCAGGCAGGAATCAGCTTTTCGCGGATGTCGAGTCCTGCACCCCGCAGCAGATTTGCAACCACCGGCTCCTTGAAGCGCGACGCGTCGTACTCCACCCGCACAATCTGCTCTTTTTCATCGAAGCGAAGGCGTCGGATTCCATAGACCTCGCGAACGTTGTCGAGAGCGCGAAGAGCCGCTTCCGTTGGGCGGGCCGCGTAGCGGTAGGCAACTTCTATCTGAGTCATTTTGGCTCGACATCCTCCGACAGCTAAGATACACCATGCCTGCCTGAATCCATTGGGGCGTCACCGCCGTCTATTCAATGGAATGCAGAAGTAAGAAGTGAGACTGTAGAAGTAGATGCGAGACCTAAATCTTTGGATCTACTTCTGCGTTCTGACTTCTTCCTTCTGCATTGTTCGCATTGGCCGCAAGGGCTAAGAAAGTTGAGATGAGCGCAACCCCAACCTCCACGCTGAAGCGAGATCCCGTCTGCGGCATGATGGTGGATCCTGCCACTGCAAAGGCCAAGGCCGAATATGCGGGCGAAACATATTTTTTCTGCCATCCGGGATGCGCGCAGAAATTCCAGGCGAACCCAGAGCAATATCTCAAGTCGAGACTGGTTGGAAATGGCCTTGTCACGCTTGGGACTCCTAAGGCACCCGTGCCGGCAGCGCCTAAACATTCTGGTTCAGCGCAGGACGCGTACGTTTGTCCTATGTGCGCTGAAGTACGCGAGCCAAAGCCGGGGGCTTGCCCGAGTTGTGGCATGGCACTTGAATCGGAGCTGCCAAAACCACTGACAAAAATTGAATATACCTGCCCCATGCATCCGCAGATCGTGCGATCAGAGCCCGGGAGCTGTCCTATTTGCGGGATGGGACTCGAACCGCGAACGGTTTCGCTTGCAGAAGAAGAAAATCCAGAACTGCGCGACATGACGCGGCGGTTTTGGGCCAGTGTGGTACTCACGGTTCCCCTGCTCGCAATTGCAATGGCGGGCATGTACGTTGAGCACGCAATTTCTGCTGGTTGGGTACCGTGGATTCAACTGCTTCTGGCAACTCCGGTGGTGCTGTGGGGAGGCCTGCCTTTTTTCCAGCGAGGGTGGACTTCGGTTGTGAACCGCTCGACCAACATGTTCACGTTGATCGCGATGGGCACCGGCGTTGCATATGTGTACAGCTTGGTGGCGACGATCGCACCGGGAATATTTCCGGAATCATTTCGCGAAATGGGCGGCAAGCCAGCGGTTTACTTTGAAGCCGCTGCTGCAATCGTCACACTGGTGCTGCTGGGGCAGGTTCTCGAGCTTCGCGCGCGCAGCCAGACTGGAGCCGCGATTCGCGCGCTGCTGAACTTAGCGCCCAAAACTGCGCGGGTTCTGCGTGACGGCAAGGAGCAGGACATCGCCTTAGATCAGGTCATGGTTGGCGACCGTTTGCGGGTGCGGCCGGGTGAAAAGATCGCGGTAGACGGCACGGTGATGGAAGGGCACAGTTCGGTGGACGAAAGCATGATCACCGGCGAATCGATCCCGATCGAAAAATCAGAAGGCGCCCACGTGATCGGCGCGACCGTCAACGCCTCGGGGTCGTTCATCATGCGTGCCGAACGCGTGGGCAGCGAGACCATGCTGGCCCAGATCGTGAACCTTGTCGCTCAGGCGCAACGCAGCCGTGCGCCCATCCAGCGTCTTGCAGACAGAGTCTCAGGCTTTTTTGTGCCTGTGGTGATCGCGATCGCGGTGGTGACCTTTATTGTGTGGGCCGTGTGGGGACCGGAGCCGCGGCTTGCGCATGCGATCGTGAATGCTGTTGCCGTCCTCATTATTGCGTGCCCGTGCGCGCTGGGACTGGCTACACCTATAGCAATTATGGTCGGCACTGGTCGCGGAGCACACGCCGGCGTCTTAACCAAGAATGCGGAGGCACTGGAGACTCTCGAAAAAGTAGACACCCTCGTTGTGGACAAGACCGGAACGCTGACGGAAGGGAAGCCACGAGTGGTCTCGATCAAAACCGCCGGCTCAGTTTCTGAGGAGCAGTTGTTAGGGGATTTGGCGGCGATTGAGCAGGGAAGTGAACATCCTTTGGCTTCGGCGATCCTGAGTGCGGCGCACGAACGAAATCTTGAACTGACGAACGCCGCCGATTTTCATTCGCATGCAGGCCGCGGGATTACCGGGAAAATTAGCGGAAAACTCGTGCTGGCCGGTAATGAGGCACTGTTTGCAGAACGCGGCGTATTGCTCGGCGACTTGCAAAAGCAGGCGGAGGAGCTTCGCTCACGAGGGCAAACCGTGATCTTCGTTGCAAGTGAGGGTCAGGCGACTGGACTGGTGGGGATTGCTGATCCGGTGAAAGCGTCAACGGTTGGCGCGCTGACTCAACTAAAGAAAATTGGTATTCGAATCGTCATGCTGACCGGGGATAGCCGCGCGACAGCTTCGGCGGTAGCTCGCGAAATTGGGATACAGGAGTTCGAAGCCGAAGTGTTGCCGGAGAAAAAATCTGAGGCTGTCTCGCGGTTGCAGAAACAGGGCCGAATCGTCGCGATGGCAGGAGATGGAATCAATGATGCTCCCGCGCTGGCGCAAGCGAACGTTGGCATCGCGATGGGGACAGGAACCGATGTTGCCATTGAGAGCGGCGGCATCACTCTGGTGAAAGGCGACCTGGCCGGAATTGTGCGAGCGCGCAAGCTTAGCCGAGCAACAATGACGAATATCCGGCAGAATTTGTTTTTTGCGTTTATCTACAACTCGATTGGAGTGCCGATCGCGGCGGGAATCTTGTATCCGTTTTTCGGATTGCTGCTGAGCCCGATCTTAGCCGCTGCGGCGATGAGCTTGAGTTCGGTCTCGGTGATTGGGAATTCGCTGCGGCTGAGGAAGATCAGGTTGTGATTATCAAGGTGTTTGGACTCGTTTGGCTATCTCGCCTCCAAGCCGTCGAAAGCGAGCCAAATTCCAGGTGTAGATCGCTGTCGCTTTGACTTTGAGCGCGCATCGGGCAATGAGCGCATCGTAAATTGTCCCACCGATGATTCCTTCCCTCGCTGAGTCGTTTATGACTGACCAATATTCTGACTCCTCGAGCGTGACCGTCGTAAGACGGGTTCTGGTCTCCTCAACAGACAACAGTGCCTGCTCGCCACTCATGCGTCGCTTTCCAGGAAACCGGGTGAGCGTCGCATAAAGCTCAGCCAAACTGTGGGCAGCACAACTTGAATGGTTTTTGGCAGCGGAAAGATATGCAGCTTGGCTGGTTGCGTGATGGACGTGGTCAACAGAAATCGCCGCCACCAAAACCGATGTGTCAAAGAAATATTTCACCTGGTTCGGCCGAGGTTGCGACGGTCGCGTTCATCGCGGACGGCGCGTAATGTCTCATTTACGGTCTCTACCGTAAGCGGCTCGCCGGAGTCAAAGACCCACATCCCTTTTTCTTTGTACATGCGACCATTCCCTCGCGCCGGGCGCAGAACGATCTGGTCTTCCGAACTTTCGATCTCTAGTTCGTCCCCGGGAGCAATCCGCAGTTCACCCCTTATTGGTTTGGGCAGGACGATGCGGCCCGCCTTGTCCACGTTCACAGTGGTAATCATAATGGCATTATACCACAAAAAATGGTAATTTTCGTGCCATTTAAAGCTCAAACCTAAACTAGGGCTCCAGCCAATTCACCGCTAAACTGAATCAGGATGGAATCCATGTTTCCTGGCACACACGTCATCCTTGAAATTGTTGGGCGCACAGTTGTCATCTACTTAATCGTGCTTCTGGGTGTGCGCCTGAGCGGCAAGCGCGAAGTCGGACAGATGACCCCGTTCGACCTCACCCTGCTGCTGCTGATCTCGAATTCAGTGCAGAACGCCATGACCGGGTCCGACACGTCATTGTTTGGCGGAATCGCCGCTGCGATCACGCTACTGATATTGAATTACTTGGTCGCCGAGGTCTCGGGAACCAACCGGCGGTTTCGCAAACTGGTGCAAGGTCAGCCGAGCCTCCTCATCCACGACGGCGAGGTCATGACAGCGCATATGGCGAAAGAGCACGTGAGCATGGACGAACTTGAGCGGTCATTGCGCGAGCACGGAATCAGCAGCTATCACGATGTCGCCCTGGGCGTGCTGGAAGTGGATGGCTCGATCAGTTGCCTGAAGTATGACGAACTCAATCCTGCAAGCCACAATCACATGGTGCGAAGGAAATACCTGCAGAAGCATCAATAGCTATTTTGTGATCACCACCGGAAGCTCATCATAGGGCGTGATGGTGACAGTCAGCGATTTGCGCGCGGCAAAATCCTCTGGCTTGACAGAAAAGCTGGCCACCAGCGTGCCGATCACCTTCCCGTTTGGATTGATCCTGGTTCCAATCGTGAGCAAGTTGAGCGTGTGTTGCTTTAGATCGGGGAAGGCAGTGAAGTATCTTTGGGCATCAACGGCAGGGACAGCGTCGTCGCTGAGTTTGTTTCCATTCACATCAGCCGAGACCTGGATAGATTTGATGCGCGAAGACTTATCCTCTTGGCTTTCGATAGAGATGTTGATTGCCACCAGCACCATATCCTGACCTGGCACGGGAACAACGACCACGTCGTCAATGCTTCCCGTCGAGTGCGGTTTCGCGCGATGAGTAAATGCGTACAGCCCAACCACCGCAACAACTACCGCCACGCAAATCGCCACCACGCCCGCTGGCGGCAGATTTTTGCGCGCGGTGCCGTATTCCTCGGCAATGTCAAAGTCTTGGGATTGTTCAGGAGCGGGCGGCGGTGGAGGTGTAACCGAAGGATCAGCCATGACTGCCTCCTACCATGCCGATTGTACTCGCGTCGGCTAACTCTGTGGCCAGTTGTGCTTCATAGCGCGTGCAAATGTTTCGACCGGAAGCGTATTGAGAACGTCGCCGGGAGTAAGCCAGGCTCGCCTAGCTTGTAGAACGCCGAACCGAATCTTCTCCATGTGCGTAGTGTGGTGCGAGTCGGTGTTGATCACGATTTTGACCCCTCGCTGCTTTGCCATTCGCAGGTGGCGGTCGCATAAATCGAGCCGGTCGGGATAGGCGTTCAGCTCCATAGCGACTTTGTATTGCGCCGCAGCGTCGAGGACCTTTTCCATGTCGTACGCGTAGGAGTCGCGACGAAGCAGAAGGCGGCCGGTGGGATGCCCGATCAAAGACACATGGGGATTCGCGATGGCCTTCAGCAAGCGCGCTGTCATCTCGTCCGGCAATTGGTCGAAATGCGAGTGCACGCTGGCGATGACGATATCCATTTGCTCGAGGACAGAATCAGAAAGATCGAGCGATCCATCGGCCAGGATATCCACTTCTATTCCGGCAAAGATCCGGATTCCATCCA
>QHZV01000001.1:0-3970 GCA_003224785.1 Acidobacteriota bacterium | reverse complement strand
GATTCCATCCATTGCATCGTTTGCCGCCCGAATTCGGGCGATGTGCTCCACGGCGCGTTTGTCGTCGAGACCATTAGCAAATGCGAGATTCTTCGAGTGATCGGTGATCGCCATGTACTTGTAGCCCCGATCGCGCGCAGCTTCGGCCATTTCCTGGATCGAGTTGCGGCCATCGGTCTCGACCGTGTGCATGTGCACGTCGCCCTGGAGGTCCTGCTGTTCAATCAGCCTCGGTAGCGAGTGCTTTTCCGCGAACTCGATCTCACCGGTGTTCTCGCGCAATTCCGGTGGGACGTAATCGAGCTTCAACGCGGCGTAGATGTCTTTTTCTGATTTGGAGGCGACCACCGTCTGATCATCCAGACGCGCCAGGCTGTATTCACTCAACGTGTAGCCCATCTTCAAAGCGCGCTGGCGAAGCGAAACGTTGTGCGACTTCGATCCGGTGAAGTACTGCATAGCTGCGCCGAATGAGTCGGGAGCAAGGAAGCGAACGTCCACCTGCATGCCTCCACGCATGCGGAAGCTGACCTTGTTCTCGCCGCGCGCGATGATTTCCATTAGACCCGGCAGCTTGATGATGTGTTCAATCAGCTTCTGGCGCTCGTCATCATCACAGCAGGCCGGCCCGGTTACCAGAATATCGAGATCGCCGACGGTCTCACGCCCTCGTCGCAAGGAGCCTGCCGGAGTCACTTTCTCGACCCCGCCGTAATTTTTCAAGTGTTCAATAATCTTCCCGGCTTGATTTTCAGCAACGTCGAGCAAGAAGCGTCCAGCGATCCTTCGGTAATCTTCAATAGCCTTCAGCAGCTTCTTCTCGTGCTTCTCGCCCATGCGGGGCAGAGTGCGAATTTTGCCTTCGCGCGCAAGGTTCTCTACGCCTTCGAGATCCGAAACCTGGTACGCGCTCCAGATCAACGCAATGGTCTTCGGCCCGAGTCCCTGCACGCGTAACAGCTGCAGCATGGACGGGTGATATTTCTTCAGGAGCTCAGCATGCAGGCTGAGGCGGCCTTCTTTCATCAGCTGCTGCAGATTGAGGAGCATGCCCTTGCCGAGTCCGGGAACCGCCAGAACCTGTTTGGGCTCGCTGATGATTTCGGAAATCTGTTGCGTTAAGCCTTCAATGGCCTCAGCAGCGTTCCGGTACGAGCGGATGCGAAACGAATCCTGCGCATCGATTTCGAGCAGGTCGGCCGTCTCATACAAAATGCCGGCTATGGATTTGTTGTCCACACTGAAAGATTAGAACAAGGCGGGCTAAAACGGGAGAATGGCTGTTAAGACGGGTTGAGTTCCGACCCAAGCTTCTGTGGACAAGCTACACCGTTGCCGCCGAGTTGACCGACGGGGCGACGAGCGGATTCGCCTATGGTTCGGCTACGAAGCTTGCTCTCGCGAAGCTTGCTCGTGCGAACTTTGCTCTTGCGAACCTTTGCTTACGTTGGCGGCTTGTGGTCCCTTCTGCCCCTGGACGATTTCGAATTCCACTGGATCGCCTTCCTGCAGGCTCTTGTAGCCCTCGCTCGAAATCGCGCTGTAGTGGACAAACACGTCGGGTCCGTCATCGCGTCCGATGAACCCATAGCCTTTTGCATTGTTGAACCACTTTACGGTACCTTTCAACCGATCCACGTACCTCTCCTCGGGTTGTGTGTTTGACTTCCACGCAACCCAAATTTGCAGACAATTTTGCGTCCAGTAATTATGGCTGTCAAGCCGAGGAGAGACTTACTGCTTGCGCGAGGCACGTCTGCTCTGTTGGTCCAGCCAGAGGACGCCAGCTATCGTTTTCGCATCTTGGATGCGTCCGCCTAAAACCATGGCTACGGCTTTTTTGAGGGGAACGAACTGAATTTTGATGACTTCGTCGCCTTCGGGCTGGGCTGTACCAGGAGTAAGGTCGCGGGCGAGATAGATGGACATGGCCTCGGCCACGAATCCGGGACTGGCCCAGAAGCGGAGGATGCGCTTCCACTTGCGCGCGGTAAAGCCTGTTTCTTCTAGCAATTCGCGCTTTGCCGCCGTGAGTTCGCTCTCGCCGACGTCAATTCTGCCCGCGGGGAGCTCGTGTAGGTAACGCCCGGCGGCGTGGCGATATTGGCGCTCTAGCAGCACCTTGCCTCGCTCGGCGACCAGCACAACCACTGATCCGGAATGCCGGACAACATCTCGGCGCACGCGAACGCCGGTGGGCTCAAGGACATCGTCGGTCGTGACCCAGAAAACGGGTCCGCGATAGGCTTCGCGCGAGGAAAGCACCTGGGCTTTTGTGGCGGGCTTGGGTTTCGGCATAGAGAGAATATAAACGGGCTGGAGAGTTTGCAGGGGAGACTCGTACGAACGGGAAGGGCACGAGTTTTACTCGTGCCGATGAGGTGTCTAATTTCTCCGGAGCTGGCTTCAGCCGGCGAGGAACGAGCATTAAGTTGACATCAGTGAATGGTCTTCGTTTTTCGCGACATGTAATCCATCAGGAGATACTGGCCGAGCGTATAAGGCGTGGTGAAATCGAACTGAACCAGGCCGTATTCGGACGCCAGCATGAAGGTGTTGATCATGACCCCGGCGCGTTTGCATTTGGAGACTTCTTCCAAAGTTTGACTCACGACTAACGGGTCGAGGCCGAAGGCATTCTTGTAGATGCGCCCGTCTTCGAGAGTTAGTGCCGACGGTTTGCCGTCAGTGATCATGACGATCTGCTTCATATCTTTGTTCTGGCGCTGAAGCACGCGCTGAGCTAGACGCAAACCTTCACGGGTATTGGTGTAATAAGGGCCAACTTTGACGCGAGCTAGTTGCGATAGTGGCACTTCTTCGGCGGAGTCGTGAAACAGAATTAGCGAAAGCGAGTCACCGGGATACTGCGTTCGCAGCAGATGCGACAAAGCCATAGCGACTTTCTTGGCCGGGGTGAAACGGTCTTCGCCGTAGAGGATCATGGAATGCGAGCAGTCAAGCATGAGGACCGTGGCGCATGACGACTGGTATTCGCATTGATGAACCTGCAAGTCGCGGTACTCGATGTTCAACGGCAGGTTCAGGCCTTCGCGCTGGATCGCGCTTGAGAGGGTTGCTGTGATGTCCAGGTTCAGGGTGTCTCCGAATTCGTACTGACGCGAGGCGCCGCTGGCTTCGATTCCGGTGGCCATATCGCGGGTGTCATGGCGTCCGAAGCTGGATTTGCCGAGCGATCCGAGAAGATCGCGCAGAGTTTTATAACCGAGAAAGTCCAGGCTCTTGTCGGTAATTTCAAATCGCGCCTGCTGCTGGGCACCGACCTGTCCGGCCGTGCTCGATTGTTTCGACGGATCATGCGGCTGATCAATGCTGATGTAGTCTTCCTGCTGCATGCGCTCGATGAGTTTTTCGACCAACTCATCGAGCGAGCCTTCCATTTGCATGTGCTGGAGCTGCTCGCGCAGTTCGTCATTCAGCATTTCACTTTCGAGCAGCGCACGTTCGATCGCTCGCTTGAGATCGTCTAAAGTCTGCTCGCCATCGGGCAAGTCGTAATAAGAGAGATAGTCTTGAAATCCGCTCTGGAGAAGATAGTCCGAGAGTGCGCCGAGCAGCTCCTCGAGGCTCATTTCGCCGGCGGGGTCGGGGACGTATTTGGTGTAGCGGATGCGGCGCATAAGAACTGTCGTTCGTGTACGTCGTCGGTCGTTCGCCAAACCTACAATTCATTCGGTTGGCTATTCATTAAGCGTCGAATTGTTTAGGCCAACGATCAACAGCCAAGGACTGGTTTCTCAATTCAACGGCCTTCTCGAACGATATTGTCCTTCTTCACGTTCAAAGGGCTTTTCGGCGATCTTGGGAGCTTTTTCACCTGCGGTGAAGAGGCGCTCTTCGTTGCGGCCGATGCGCTTGTGCGCGTGCAGACCTTCGAGCACGAACTCCGCAGCCGATACCTGCGATTCTTGCGCATCTTTGGGGCCGACGTTTACTCGCGTAAGTTTGT
>QHZV01000480.1 GCA_003224785.1 Acidobacteriota bacterium | reverse complement strand
GGCGACCACTTCGCGAATCATGGAGTCGGCGCTGCGCCGGAGCTCGGGCAATGCGTCCGACTGTAGCACCCAGCCAACTGCGTCGGTCCACTTGTAAATGTCGGAATCAGAAAAGTAGGGGCCTTTCTGGGGCTCGGAACTCTTTCCCACCAATCGGCGGAAATTGTCCATGCGGCCGTGTTCTTCCAATTGCTCGCGCATCGTGGGGATGCTGCGCGCGACATTCGTTTTGCGGCGCTTGGACCAAAAGCCGTCTTCGATTGTGACTGCGCGGACGGGGACGCTATGCAATTTCGCATAAGGCGAGTTCGTTGTATTGATTACGCCCTGATCCTGCCAGGCCAAAGATGCCGCGGTGCCTATGTCAAAGAAACCAGGCAGATGCTTACCGCCCGCGAAAGAAAGCGCGGGGTGGGCCAGTACACCGGCCGCGGTGGAAGAAGCGACCGATGAAAGAAATTGGCGTCGAGAGACGTGCTTGGAAGGATTCATAGGGCACCTCGAAAGCGGAGCGATGGGAGGAAGTTTACTACCATGCCAGAAAAATTTGTGGCGGACCGAAGAATCTTCGGTCCGCCTTGTTGTAGTTCTACAACGAAACCCTAACGCCCAGCTGAATTTGTCTTCCGCTCAGGGCCGAGTGGACTGTGCCAAAGGACCCGACATCAGCCATGTTGTTATCAACTCCGCCCAGGTTGGCGCGGTTGAGCACGTTCAGGAAATCAAACCTGAATTNATCTGCAGATACCCAGGGTTGCGGTAGAAATTTCGGGGCAAGTTGCCTTCCTGTCCGGATGTTGGCGCAGCGAAGTCAGTCAACGTAAAGATGCCGTTCTTGAATTGCTGGCGGCTGTGAGAGCCGGTGAAGCCAGTTGCTGGTCTGTCCGGAATGTCATAACCCAAGCCGTCGTTGTTGTAGTCGCAGCTCAGGGGCCCACTACAGACCACCCAGAAGGGCGTACCACTTTGGATCGCTGCAATGCTGCTTATTTCCCATCCAGAAGTCACAACTCTGCCGATGCCATTCTTGAGGCCGGGCAAGGTGTACATTCCAGACAAGCTGAAGCGCTGCCGCACGTCGTAGTTTGCATCCGCGTAGTAACTCGAGTAGGCATTCAGATCTGGAATATTCTGGCCTGCTACTCCGCCGACTTGCGGATTGTCCTGATCGAAACGCGTTCCCGATTCAATGTTGGTCTTCGCGCGAGAGAAGGTGTACGAGGTCTGGAAATTCAGATTGGCACTTGGCCTCCCGTGCAATGTCAGGAGCATTGCGTTGTAGGCGCTGTAGTTTGAGTTGCGGACCAGATCAATGCCGCCAAAACTGGTGTTCAGCGGCGTGCCCCCGCAGCCGTCACATCGGTTAACATTCGTGCCGGTCAGGGCATTGTAACCTTTGGAGCCGGAGTAACTGGCGCCAGCAACCAGCTTCCAGGGAAGCTGATGTTCCAACCCGATAACGTAATTCACGGCATATGGCGCGGTCAGATTTCGATCGAGGGCGGTAACACCGGGACGCAGGGTGGTGCTGCCGCCTTTGGAATCAAAAGTGACGGTCCCGATTGTAGGCAGAGGGAAATTGAACGGATAGGTGCCTGATGGTGCCAGCGCAAAAATCGGAGTCACAGCGGGGTTGCAACCGTTGGGGGTTGATCCGGAAAAGCATTCGAAGAGTACACCGGGGGGATTGTTTCTCATTTGATCTACGCTCTGTCCGAGAACGACCCAGTCGTGATACATACCAATTCCACCGCGGATGCTCCAACCGCCTGTTTTAGTGGGATCCCAGGCAAAGCCGATTCGGGGACTCCACAGATTAGTTTGCGAGTGCGCAAAAACTGTAGAAACCGGTCGCACACTGGCATTGGCGACCTGTGTTGCCAAGCTGCTTCCGGAAGCCAGGAGAAGGCTGCTGAATTGAAACCCGCTGTCGCCCCACGGACTATGATTGGTGAAATCGTCCCAGCGCAAAGACAACGTCAGCGAAAGATTCGGCCTGACCTTCCAGTCGTCTTGACCGAAGAAGCCGAAAGGAGTGCTCTGTCCGCCAAACACCACCTTGCCAGCTTGACCTGTTGAAGGATCGTAGGCTCCGACAGTTTCCTGCACGGGATTGTCCTGGATCAGGTCGAGATAATTATTGAAGCGAAAATTCGGGCGCACATTTACGGGGGTAAAGTCGCCGTGCTCGATACCATGCCCGCCATTGAATCCAAAC
>QHZV01000281.1 GCA_003224785.1 Acidobacteriota bacterium | reverse complement strand
GGGCGAACCGATACAGGTGGAGCATGTTCAGGCAGTCGCGCAATCTCCGTCGGGCTCGTTGTCAGCTGGCCAATTGTTGTCTTGACCGGCGGCTTACGAAAACCGAAAACAGTTGCAAGTATCAACAGCATCGCGGCGACCGCCACACCCAATCGCCAGGCCGTAAATTCGACTCTCCACCAGGGCGAAGCAGCTTCAGGTCTCTGGCGTGTCGCAATCTGCCTCCGATAATTCGCCAAGACGGAGCTATCGAGAGAAGCAGGAAATGCGGGAGCAGATTCGCGCAGCAGGCGCAATCTTGCACTCGTTTCCTGTCGCATCTCTAGCATGCGGCGGCAGTTCGCACAACCTGAAACGTGTTTCGCCGCCACGCCGCTATCACCTTTATCGGGAGCCTTGTCTTCAAAATACGATTGAACTTCGCGGCATTTCATATGACACACCCTTCCGTTCCCGTATCCCGAATTCCGATTTCAGCGCTCCGCATCGGTTTTAACCTCCGCGCCAGCAGACTGCGTGCGCGATTCAACCTTGATCGGACTGTGCCCACCGCACAACCGAGCCGTGAAGCCGCCTCTGCATAAGACAATTCGCATAGATCGCACAAAATAACGGTTTGCGCATAATGCTCTGGAAGCGAAGCAATCGCTGCTTGCAACTGGTCCAGAGATTCATCACGCATCATTTTTCGCTGCAGCGCTTCAGGCTCGGTCACCAGGCTGGCTGCAAGGCGAAGGACCGCATCATCGTCGGGCAACGCCTCGTAACGCCGTTCTCGCCGCTTTAGCCGGCGAATAAAATTCCGTGCAATTCCGAATACGAATGCCCCGACATCCCCGCGCGCCTCCCGATAATTGGTCCCTTCTTTCAGAAGGGTCATAAAAACCTCTTGCGTTACTTCTTCCGCCACCGAAGACGAACTTGTCATGTGGAACGCGTAACGAAAAACTCCGCCCTTCAGCTTCGCGTAAAGCAAGAGAAAAGCATCCTCGTCTCCAGCCAGCGCAGCCTTCAGGAGTTCGGCGTCCGACCGATCTTCGTACGTTTCTATGCTGGCCATCGTGGGTTAATGCTTTGACGATTAAGCTGACACTCTGTCTTCGCAGCAGGGCTGCAAATAGTTCCGGAGAAATTCAGCTATCAGCAATTACACGACTTCGTAGGTTTTTATGGAAGAATTGGGTGGAAATGAAAAGGCGGCCGATAGGCCGCCCTGGTTTAACTGATGGCTGCCGGCTATTACGCTGGTGCCGGATGCTCTCCGCCCTTTAGTCCAGGGCGTCCCGGTTCAGGCTTGAGCACTTGCTGCACTCCGCCGTCATCGGGTTTGGATGGTGGAATGATCTTCGGCAATTCCTTGCCATCAACCAGCAGCTTGATCTCAGAACCGTCGAGCACTTCGCGTTCAATCAAGGCCTGAGCGATTCTCTCCAGGGTCTCACGACCCGCCGAGATTACCTCCCTGGCAGTCGTGTAACCCGCGTTAACCAGTTTGCGGACTTCTTGATCAATCTTGATCGCGGTGTCCTCGCTGTAGTCGCGGTGCTGCGCGATCTCGCGCCCCAGAAATATCTGCTCTTCTTTCTTGCCGAAGGTCAGCGGGCCCAGGTCGCTCATACCCCATTCACAAACCATCTTGCGCGCCAGTTCGGTTGCGCGCTCAATGTCATTGCCCGCTCCCGTACTCATCTGGTTCAGGAATATCTCTTCTGCAATGCGGCCGCCCATCATGATCGCGATCTGGGTCTCCAGATAGTTCTTGTAGTACGTGTAGCGATCGTCAATCGGCAACTGCATAGTGACGCCCAACGCCATTCCACGCGGAATAATCGTGACTTTGTGTAAAGGATCGGAATGCGGCAGCTTGACTGCAACCAGCGCATGCCCCGCCTCGTGATAAGCGGTGTTGCGCTTTTCTTCGTCAGAAAGAAGCAGCGACTTGCGCTCCACTCCCATCAGCACTTTGTCTTTGGCGAGTTCGAAGTCGTACATCAGCACTGCCTTGCGATTCTGCCGTGCCGCCGCCAACGCCGCTTCGTTGACCATGTTGGCAAGATCGGCGCCCGAGAATCCCGGCGTGCCGCGCCCCAGGACAAAAAGATCAACATCGTCAGCCAATGGGATCTTGCGTGTGTGCACCCGCAAAATTTCTTCGCGGCCACGCACATCAGGACGGTTCACCACCACCCGACGATCAAAGCGTCCTGGCCGCAGCAGCGCGGGATCAAGCACATCCGGACGGTTCGTTGCTGCCATCAGGATGACGCCTTCGTTCGATTCGAAGCCGTCCATCTCCACCAGCAATTGATTCAAGGTCTGCTCGCGCTCGTCGTGGCCTCCGCCAAGTCCGGCTCCGCGGTGGCGTCCGACAGCGTCAATTTCGTCAATGAAGATGATGCAGGGAGCATTCTTCTTTCCTTGCTCGAACAGGTCGCGAACCCGGGACGCGCCCACGCCGACGAACATCTCCACAAAATCGGAACCTGAAATCGAGAAGAACGGCACATTCGCTTCGCCCGCAACCGCCCGGGCCAACAAAGTCTTGCCGGTTCCCGGAGGGCCTACCAGGAGCACGCCCTTGGGAATTCGCCCGCCCAGTTTCTGAAACTTCTGCGCCTCGCGCAGGAACTCAATAATCTCTTTCAGCTCTTCTTTGGCTTCATCAACCCCAGCAACGTCTTTAAACGTCACTTTCTTCTGCTGCATTGAGAGCAGTCGAGCCCGGCTCTTGCCGAAAGAGAGCGCCTTGTTTCCGCCCGTTTGCATCTGGCGGATCATGAAATACCACAGCGCTGCAAGCAGAGCCAGCGGGGCGAATAAGTTGATCAGCCACCCCCAGCTGCTGTTTCCTACGTCCTGAACCGTGATACTGACGCCTTTATCCTGCAACTTCTTGATCATGTCCGGGTAGTTCGCGGGCACGGTGGTGTGGAACTGAGACCCGTCTCCCAGCTTGCCCTTGGCTTCCATGCCGGTCAAGGTGACGTCCTTGACCGTCCCCTGGTCAACTTCCGTCATAAAGCGCGAGAAATTGATCTCCTGCACCTTCTGCCCAGAGTTTGCGTTCTTCACCACTTGCCACAGCGCGACTGCTGCAAGAAGAATTACTACCCAAAAAATGACCGTTTTAACCGTTGAATTCACTGAAAAGCTCCTGAGAACAGCAGCCCAACCCCGAACGCCAAAAACACGCCTACGGCAGGAACACTGGAGGTACTACTTTCCTATCAGAATTAGATGCTCGTACCGGAATTTGGATAGATAAAATGCTGCTGCCATCATTCTACCCCTCTCAACGAGGAAAATTGCCAATCCGCCGAAATAACTTCAGTCACCACGCCTACGTGTGGGTTGGACATTCCTGTCCTGCAAACGCAGGGGTTCTACTGAAGTGACCTTTTACGAGCCGCGTTCTGCTGCGGCACAGGTGTGAACAGGGTGCCACTTCTCGCCGCCTTTGCGAGGAGGAAGGTCTCAGTTCTCGAGAGGACTCTCCCGAATCAGCACTCCCTTCTCCCCCCTGGCCCGAAAATCCCGCCGCACCCCGAAACCCCGCATCCAGACGACTTCACCGCCGCTGGCGATCACCGGCCAACTTTTCTTCTGGTCCCCGATGACGTGGCGGTCCTGCAATATCTCTTTGATCTTGCGAGGTTCCCTCGTATGCGCAGGCCAGAATCGCTCCCCTATCCGCCAGTTCCGCAAAACAAGCTCGTGTTTTGCAAAGCTGGATTCCAGCAGATCGTCGGGACCATGGGCCTCATTTACGAGCATGGTCTCGATCGCCAATCGCAATTCAGGAATTTCAACTTTTCCCGGTACCGAGAGCGGATAGGCATAGTCGGACCGCGTGGTTGGCTCTTTGTGAAATTTAATTCCGTCGCCATCCCGGCGTGCCCGCCAGCCTGCCGGTAACGACACGCAGCCCTTAAGCTCCAACACCTCTTCCACGTGGTGGAACTCCAACGTCAAACCCAGCGATTCCGCAGCCCGCCGAACCAGCCTTCGCCGGACAGCAAGCGGAAAGGTCCCGATCATCGTGCAATCGAGTGTGTCTTCGCGCCAGATTTGGGGCAGCAAGCGGGCAATCTCTGTTGCCCAATATTCCTCCTCACTACGCGCAATCTCCGCGGTTTCCGCCAATGTCTCGCAAACGCGTGGATTCACATGCCGCTCAAACCGCGGCAGAATGCCATGCCGGATGCGATTGCGCGTGTGCCGCAAATCCCGATTGCTGGAATCCTCACGCCAGCTTTGCCCCATTTCGGCCAGATAGATGCGCAAATCTTGCCTGCGCGTACCGAGAAGCGGCCGCACGATCGATGGATCGCCATGTTTTTCGTCCTCACCGATGGCTGATGACCGATGGCTGGCGGCCACTTTCGGCCAAATCCCCGCCAACCCCCTCGTCCCGGATCCTCGTGCCAGCTTCAGTAACAACGTCTCGGCCTGATCATCAAGCGTGTGCGCAGTAGCAATCCGGTTCAGGCCACCTTCCAGTGTGCTCCGAAAGAATTCATATCTAAAAGCCCGCCCCGCGGCTTCCAGGCTGAGTTTGTACTCAGTCGCGCGTACCGTCACGTCACGGCTGTCGCAGATCAATTCAAGGCCATGCTTTTGAGCAAGCTCGCGGACGAACGCTTCATCCGCATCCGACTCCGCGCCTCTCAGTTTGTGATTGAGATGTATAACGGAGAGAACGACACCGATTTCCTGTCGCAATTCGAGCATAAGGCGGAGCAGCGCCACCGAATCCGCGCCGCCCGAAAGCGCAATGCCAACGCGGTCTCCCGCCCTCATCAGATCCTGTTTCCGGACGTACGCAAGCACATTTTGCGCGAGCTTATGCACTCGTCAATGGTACATCCACCATCTGTGTGGGTCGGAGGTTCCTGTCCCGACAACCGCATGGGCAAAGGGGCTCTGTGGGTTTTGGAAAATGTGTGTGAAGAGCTGGTATCTGAATTTCTTAGCGTCCTTTGCGGATTTTCTTGGCGAACCTTGCGGTTAAAAGCTCTCCTCGGACATCGGACATCATCCATCCGTCGCCTTCTCTCCGTTCTGTGCTTCTCTGCGATCTCGGCGGTTAAAAGCTTTA
>QHZV01000479.1:1852-2273 GCA_003224785.1 Acidobacteriota bacterium | reverse complement strand
AGAGCTACTCAGCGGTTGCCGGCGCGACGGTCACCAATACGGGTTGGGTCATCCTGCAAGGAGCATTCACTCCGGCAGCGAGTGGCCTTTCCCAACTGCTGCTCTACATCGAAGATGACACAAATGGCAACGCAGAATATTACGTAGATACATTCAGTGTCTCTGCCAGCAATGGCGGTTGCAGCAATCCGCCTGACAATTCTGGGTTCTCCAGTGATTTCGAAGACGGCACAGCACAGGGATGGGTTTCGCGCGGCGGCGGCTCGCCAGTGGTGCTTACGCCAACTCAGGCGGCTGCTCATGGCGGAGCGTGGAGCCTGCTGGTAACCGGACGCACCGCAACCTGGAACGGTCCCACCCATGACATCACTGGAAAGATGTGTAACGGATCGCAGTATTGGCTGGAAGTGTGGGTGAAGAT
>QHZV01000479.1:0-1847 GCA_003224785.1 Acidobacteriota bacterium | reverse complement strand
TACGGATCAGTTCGGCAATCCGAGCTATCCAGGTGTGACCAACGCTAGTGTTTCATCCAGCGGCTGGGTCCGTCTGAAGTCGAAACCCTATACGTTCTCGGGAACGTACGCTAATCTCCAACTCTATGTTCAATCCAACAATAACCCAACCGCGCAGTTCTACATTGACGATGTCAGACTGACTTATCTTCCACCACCGGTGATCGAAAACATCCCATCTATCGCACAGACCTACGCTAATGATTTTCTGGTCGGCTTCGCCACCTCACAATCCGACCTGATCGGGCCTCACGGCCAGCTCGCTGCTCGGCACTACAACAGCGTCACTCCCGGCAACGACTTGAAGTGGGACACGATCTTACCTTTGCCCAAGCCCACAATATCAAGATGCGCGGGCACACTTTCGTCTGGCATAACCAGGTGCCGGCCTGGGTGTTTCAGGATGCGAACGGCGTGGATATGTCCACCGAGCCATTCAGCCCAGCCAACAAACAACTTTTGTTGTCACGATTGCAGCACCATATCAATGCGTTAATCAGTCACTACAAAGGAAACATTTACGTTTGGGATGTGGTGAACGAAGCAATTGATGAGAGCCAGCCTGATGGCTTCCGTCGCACCAAGTGGTACACCATCACCACCGATCCGAACAACAATCCGGGATACCCGGAATACATGGATGATGCTTTCATTTATGCCCGGCAGGCATTGGACAACCTGGGAATCGATCGCAAAACCGTGAAGCTGTGCTACAACGACTACAACACCACCATCAGCGCAAAACGCAATTTCATTTACAACTGGCTGAAGGGCGCGATTGCGCGTGACGTTCCCATCGATTGTGTTGGGAACCAATTCCACAACAACATTAGTTTCCCAATTGATGATCAGGGCTCCGTATCTTCGAAGCAGAGCGTAATTGATACGCTGAATTTGTTCGCGACCCTGACTTCTACAGCTGGCGTTCCCATCGTCAACGAAGTCACAGAGTTCGATATGAGCCTCTACCGCTACGGCCAGTGCTCGCAGATGTTCTACAGTGACTACGATGACTTGCTTGCCGGAGACACAACCAATCTCATAAACGAAGGTTACCGCTATCGCGACTACTTCCAGATTTTCAAAAATCTGAAGAACGAGATTGACAGCGTGACGATCTGGGGTTTGGGCGACGATGACAGCTGGCTCAATCCGTCCCAGAACACAGCGGGATGTGCCGGAGTCACAGCCGCCGACGCGCCGCTTCCGTTCGACGCATATCTGCAGCACAAGTACGCGTACACCGGAATTGTTAATCCGCTGGCGCTGCCGGGAGCAAACCTGGTCACCACGGTCACGGCCTCTTCGGGCACGGTTAGCAGCGGACGCCCAGAGTCATTTGTGATTACGGTTGCGAATCAAGGCCCCAATGATGCGGCGAATCTAACGTTCACCGGCACTGTGCCGGCGAACACGCTCTTTGTTTCATTCGCTGCTCCTGCGGGATGGGCATGTACGGTTCCGGCATACCACGCGACTGGACAAATAATGTGCACGGCCGGTGCATTGGCCGACGGTGCGACGGCGCAGTTCACGCTTACTGTAAAGACGACGTGCCCAACCCCGTCAGGTTCCGTCTTCACGGACAGCGCAACTGTGACCTCGACCACGCTGAATCCCAACCCCACGCCTCAGAACACTGGGACCGTAAATTTTGTGGTTGTGCCGCCGCATGGCCAGACAGTTCAAGGCTGTTCGTGAAGGGCTAACGCAGAGGATACGTTTCGGCAGCAGAAGTTGACTTCATTGGCGCGGACCGGCGTCCGCGCCTTACAAAACACTGGCGGAACGAACTGATATTATTCTTT
>QHZV01000280.1:4109-11941 GCA_003224785.1 Acidobacteriota bacterium | reverse complement strand
AGCACAGAAAGGTTTCTGCGGTCCATCGCAAGCTACTGCCTCAGCTTGTGGTTCGCCGATCAACCGCGAGTCCCGATTAAATATCTAAGGTTGCGCTGCTGTCTGAATGTAAGTTGATGCATCCCTCTTACGGCGCTGCGGGCTGATTATCTCCCGAATAGCGGGCTGGTAGCGGGCGGTATCCGTTGCGGGTCCTGATGCGGTATTTGCCTTTTTCTCCGGCTAATTTGACCGTAATAGCGCGCCAGCCAGAGTTGGGATTGGCTCGAGGGTAGTAGCTCACAGAATAAAGGTGCGCGAGGTCGTCGCGGATCGCAGCGAACGCCTGCTTCTCATCTCGCCAGTTCTTCGCGAAATAGGCTTTGCCGCCCGTAGCGGCCGTCATACGATCAAACACCGCCGTGGACACAGGTTCGATCTGCGCGAGCTGTGTGCTGATCATGTAAATCACGGTGCCGGTGGATTGCGCGAGTTCGGCAACGTCCTCCGGCGGCACAACGCTGGAATTGTCTGGCCCGTTCGAAAACACCACGATTACTTTTCTTCCGCTGTACTGCGCCGCGTCCTTCACAGTTAACAGTAGAGAATTGTATAAAGCAGCATCGTCTCCGGCCACGGTCGAGCGGACCCCATGCAGAACCTGCCCGCGATCGGAAGTAAGCGATGTAGCGCGGGAGAGATCGCGGCTATACGAATAAAGCGCCACCCTATCGGAACTGTCGAGGGACCGGATGAAATCGGCGATCGCATCCTGGGCAAATACGAAGCCGCGATACATATAGTTGCTGGTATCGAAAAGAATGAAGACATTGGATCCGCCGATCATGGAGCCCAGCGCGGACGCGCGCACGTTGGCAGGCAAGTCGGGCATCTCGCGAACCGGGGTCTGTTTTGGTGTCTCGTCCTTCCCTGGATTTTTGTCGGGAGTAAGCTCAACCAATCGTGTCGGTTCATCGCCTTCGCCGAAGGTGGCGATCTTTTGATTGATGCCATCTTCGCTGATGACGAAGTCCTCGGGGCGGAGCCCGGTCACGTAGTTGCCCTTTTTGTCCGTGACGGCGACGTTCAACTGCACCATGTTGACGATGACGTGAATGTCGGGCCTGTAATCCTGTGTGGAAACGGTTTTTGAACCGAACCCAATCATCAGCAGCGAAAAGAAGCAAAAAAGAAATAGGCGTTTAGCGAGCATAATTGGTCCCTGCTAATTAACAGTTGAAGGCCGAGCTTCCGCGCTGGTGGCTGGAAGAACGGGAATCTTTCCCTTACGGAACTCCTCGCCGGTTTCTTTCATCGCGACGAGCAAAGCTTGCCAGTCCTCAAAATCGGTTGCGAAGATCTTCGATACCATGCGGCGGGTGAGCTCCGGCACCAATCGATTCAGTGCCACCGGCGGATAACCCATTTCATCGGCAAGCCGCGCCCAATATAGATTGTTGGAATCCCACGACTCAGCCATCAACCGACTCGAGTACCCTGAAAATGCCGGGAACGGCTTCAGATTTAACAACTGGCGGGCATAACTTTGCGCCAAAGTTCTGTGCGGGACGCCGAAGTCTCGCGATAAACGATTCCAACTCAATTCATCGGGATACTGCTTGCAAAGGCGATCGAGTTCCTGCCCTGATTTTCCCCAGAAGCGGGTCTCGTCAGGGAAGCGGCGGCGAAACTCTGCAGTCAAATAGAAAGTGTCGGCAGGCGTTATCTGATCAAGAGCTTCGTCCGTATCGCCGGCGATTAATGCACGCTCCAGGCGCGAAGACCTATGCGGTATCATGCGCTCGGAAAGGATCGTCATCACTTTTCCGCGCAGATCCTGATCGGATGCGGAAGACTTGAGGAGTTCCTCTCCTGCCAACTGATACAGAGTGACGGCATGAAGTTCGTTATTGGTCACATCCCACCAACGCGGCACGATGGCATCAGCCAGAAGACTGGGAACCGCTTCTCTCCAGATGAGAGCCTGGACGTTTTCGGGAGAGATGAAGTCCTGTTCGGCATCAGAGAGCACAAAGGCCAAATCGGCGAGAGACCCGACAAGATGAGCGCCGCCGCCTGCGGGCGTGCCTTGTCCGAATAATTGTGGCGCACGCCACAGCCCTTCGACTCCGGCCACTGTCTCTCCGGAAAAGTCATGGGAGCGGACGAACAAGGGATTTGCTCGCAACAACTGCGCGCCCGGAGGATCGTAGTAGGCGTAATTCAACCCGACGAGGGTGTCGCGCAAGAATGGAGCTAGTTGACCGCGCGCTTCTTCAAGCTGAGCGTGAGACGCGGTACCTTTCAGAACTTTGGCCAGGTCTGTCTGCATCTGCAGGTCGGTGTGACGGTTGTTGTAAAGGCCTGCTGCCCATTCGGTTCTTTCAGACGAGGTAAAGATCGGCTGTGGCATCTGGAATTCATGTAACTCTCCAGCCATGGGTAACAATGCGGTTCCACGCACAGCGCCTTTCGCGACTTGATTTAGACCGTCTGCCAAGCCAAACAGAGTGTCCAGCGAGACCAGGCGCTGCCCATCCATGACGGAGCGAATTCCGCGCGCTACTTCGGTGTGAATCTGCTTGCCTTTGGGATCGGCTTGATATGGGCCGGCGAGCAATTCCATGAGCTCGTCCTGAGAAACGATCGTTTTGCCGCTCGCAGCATGAACTACTGCCGTCAGAGAATTGCGACCTGCGTCGAATAGTTGCGTGGAAGAACCAACTTTACCGAAAGAACGGACCGCTGCCTGCCAGGATTCATTGAGATCTTCTGGCGGAATCTGTCCCTGCCGGGCCAAAATTTGCCAAAGCCCGATCACGGCCTGGAACGTTCCCATCGCATTTCCGCGTAGCGTGTGATTCGAGACCTTATCAAGAGTATCGGCGGTGTTTACGAAGGCAATGATTGACGCGTCATCCAATTCCGGAAATTCAGAGAAGAGAAGATACTGCTCGCTAAGCTGATCGAAGTTTTTCGCCAGCACGCGAAGAGTGTCGGCCTTCAAACGGCGTTCCGCGGGGCGATGGCTATCCAATTCGGCAAATGTGAGATACATGTTGAGCGGGCCAGTATCGGAATCCATTCGAGAGAAGGTGAACATCGCTTCGAGGAGTTGGTCCGGATGGTCCCAGCGGGGCGCGCGCCTTGCCCAGTCGTGCACCATTTTGGACTCGTTTTTTTGATTGAGTATCTCTCTCCAAACCTCCAACCCGCCCGGCACTATCGGCTGGCCATCGGAATCCCACTGGGTGCGCGTGAGTAGAACAAGCAGGCCTGGAGCCAACCGGAATGCCGGCCGGGCCGCGTCCATGGATAAGTCGGAGTTACGAAATGCCATGTAGAAAGTTTTTAAACGAGCTGGCTGAGTAAAACGCACTTGTTGTTCATGACCGATCCGGGCCAAAGAATCGAAGTACACCGCCAACCAGCCCCGGTCTTTAGCGAGGAGCTTTTGAACGAATTCAGCGGGCGAGTCGGGATTCGCTCCAACCAGGTCCTTCCACGCAGGTTCCGCATTGGCACCGCCAGGAACCTGCACGTGACCTGCGCGGATGCAGATCTGACTGCCGTAGAAATCCAGATCCGAAGCCAGCGGCAGAAGTTTTTTCAGGCCGACTGACTGCTGAAGATCAGTACGGGTTTCGGCGTCCATGCGAGAAAGACCCCAGTAGAGCCGCGCAAGCTGCGGATGATGTACCAGGGCTTCAACTAAATCCGGCGACTGCCGACTTTTCGGAGTTAGTGCCCCCCTCCAATCCTTTTCGGTGAACAAGACCTGGACCCGCGTTTTCGGAAATTCATACCGAAACTCGGTAGCATGCCGCAAAGAATCTTCCAAAGCAGGCAGAGGAAAACCGGAATCAGTGGTGAGAAATGCGCGTTCCGTGTCCTCCGTGATCAGCCATGCGTCGCGTTGACCACAGGCGGCACGCATGCGATAGCCAAGAATCCGCAGCAGCGGCCCGGCCTGCTCGCATGTCACATGGATTTCGCCATTTGGCCCAGCTAAGGCCGACAGTTCTTTGGCCTGACTAACGTATCTGCTCAACAGAATCAGAAATTCTGTTGGACGGCCGCGCTCCTGCCAGCCTTCATATCCCTGTACATAAATATTGCGCGCAAGCAACGGCAGAACGTCGTCAGGGGAAATCTTCTGGCTAATCCCTGCCATTCGTAAGAATGAACGAAGAGGGCCAGGGATGACTACTTCGTCCGAGGGGGAAACAGCCCTATGCTCAGGATGAGCTTTTTGCTCCTGAACCGGATCTAAGAGGTGGGTTGATGATTGCGCGTTGACAGACAAAGCACAAAATAACAACCAGGCCGTCACACCGAACTGCGAGAGGCTACGAGAATATTGCATGGCTGGAGCCTTTGAAAAGGCCCGCCGGTCTTGGAATAGCGGGGTTGCTCCAAAGACTTACTGGCAATTTTCAACCTCGATTAACGGCTGGCTAGGAATCATACGCCTACTCCGTACTGAAAATAAGCGGGAGATAAAAATTTTGCAAAAATTCCGTCCGTGCCGCAGTCCACCAATCTCGGGCAACTAAGATGCTGAACTGGTCATCACCCTTTGCTCGCACATAGAACTTGGATCAATTCTCTTGACGTCGTCCGCAGGTGGGCAGTTCTCGCGTCTTTCCAACCACTTGCTGGAAATCATCATCTCTCTTTACTGCAAGTACCGACACCCGAAGGGCGAGTTGTGATGGCTGAAAGTTGTTGGGGGATTTGCACGCTAAAGTGCAGACACTTTATGCCACTGAACGCACCCAGCACATCCCAACTCCGGTGATGACGCCGCTTGAGATTATCGAATTTAAGTTGTGCCCGGCTGAGGCACAGTCGGCGCGTAATTACGGTCCTTCTCGTCTGCCTGTTTGCCGCGCTTCCGGGCTGCACGAAAAAAGCTGCGCCGCCCATTGATGCGGCATCCTTGTTCCGCGCCAGGTGTTCGGGTTGCCACCGCGATGACAATGACATGCGAGCGCCGGAGCCAGAGGCCCTGCGCGAGATGTCACGATCAGCGATTCGCGGAGCACTGGAGAGCGGGCGGATGAAGTGGGAGGCCAGGAATCTTTCCAAGGCCGAGAAGATCGCCGTTGCTGAATATCTCGGCAAATCGGACGTAGCGATTTCCGCAAAGCTCACCGGGGTTTGTCCGCGTGATTTGGATCCGCCAGCGCACCCGCCGATCTGGGCAGGGTGGGGAGCGGATCCGCGAAATACTCGATTTCAGCCGCTGGAGGCTGCCGGCATTGACCGTAAGCGCGTCAAAGGCCTGAAGCTCAAATGGGCGTTTGGATTTCCGGGCGCCGCCGCGACCTACGGGCAACCCACCTCTTCTGCAGGGATGGTCTTTGTAGGAAGCGAAGACGGAACCGTGTATGCGCTCGATGCGGCGACCGGATGTAGTTGGTGGACATTTCGTGCTTCGGCGACCGTGAAGACCGCAATCTCTGTTGGTAATAACGGGCATACCGCATTCTTCGGAGATACGAACGGCTACGTGTACGCGATCTCGGTTGCCGACGGAACTCTGGCGTGGCGAGTGCATCCGGAGGCACATCAGGCAGCCAGAATCACCGGCTCGCCGTTGCTAGTCGGGAGCGTGCTGTATGTGCCGATTTCTTCGGGAGAGGAAGGAGCGGCGGCCGACCCGCATTATCCATGTTGCACGTTCCGTGGCGCCGTTGCCGCACTCGATATCGCGTCAGGCAAACAGATTTGGAAAACTTATGTGATTGATGAGACGCCACAGCCTACGCGCAAGGGACCACAAGGCGTGCAGTACTCGGGACCATCCGGGGCGGCGATCTGGTCGTCTCCAACAGCAGACTTGAAGCGTCATGTCATTTATGTCGCCACCGGAAACAACTACTCCGCACCCGAGACGACTACCTCGGACGCGGTGATCGCCATGGACATGAAGACGGGCAAGAAGTTGTGGCACCGCCAGCTCAGCCCACGAGATGTGTGGAACAGTGGCTGCGTGGCAGAGCAGAAAGATAATTGTCCGGAAGCGCACGGAGATGATTTTGATTTTGGCGCGCCTCCCATCCTGAAGACGCTCGCGGATGGCCGCGACATACTTCTGTTGGCGCAAAAATCAGGCGTGGTGTATGCGGTGGATCCGGCCCATCGTGGAAAGATGCTGTGGGAAACACGGATTGGACATGGTGGACTGCTGGGTGGAATTCAATGGGGTGGAGCTACCGACAGCCGAAATGCGTATTTCACATTGTCGGATTACAGCGACACCGATCCGCTCGTGGGCGGTGGGCTTTTTGCATTGGATCTTCGCACCGGCAAGAAGGTCTGGTATTCGGCGCCTGTAAAACCTGAATGCGTGAAGGAATACGGTTGTAGCGCGGCACAAATGGCGCCGCCGACCGTGATTGGCAATGTCGTTCTGGCTGGTTCACTCGATGGACACCTGCGCGCGTATGACTCGCGCGATGGCAGCGTGCTCTGGGACTTCAATACCCATCGTGACTTTCAGACTACGAACGGTCTGAAGGCGCATGGGGGTTCGATTAATGGCGCGGGGCCGGCTGTGGTCAGCGGCATGGTGTACGTCAACAGCGGCTACACCAATGCGATGGACGGAAATGTGTTGCTGGCGTTTACGGCCGAATCGAAGTGAGTCAGCTTTGCCTGATGCGTGAAGGCGCGGAGTAGATCACGAATCGGCGCCCGCGCAGGAAGCCGATCAGAGTCATATCATACTCACGGGCAAGTTGAACGGCGAGACCAGACGGGGCGGAGACTGAAGCGAGAAGTGGCAGGCCGGCCGCGAGCGCTTTCTGAATAATTTCAAAACCGCCACGGCCGCTCACCATCATTGCGCAATCGGAAAGAGGCAGTTTATTTTGCTGGACCGCCCAGCCGATAACCTTATCTACCGCGTTGTGGCGCCCGATGTCTTCGCGAAGCACGATCAATTCGCCGCTTCCATCAAATAATGCGGCTGCGTGAAGGCCGCCAGTCCTGCCGAAAACCGCTTGCTCTGCGCGCAGCTTTTCCGGAAGCATGCAGAGCACTTCGGGGTTAATGGCGAAGCCAGGATTTGGGCGTCGAATCCCGCGCCTCCGGACGGACTCAATTGACGTCTTGCCGCAGATTCCGCAACTCGAGGTGCCAGCGAAATTTCTGTGCGCATCTTCGAGACTGGCGTTTTCGAGTTGAGATTCAAGCACATTCGCTCTAATGCCTGTCGCCGGAAGCAGGCTAGAGATCTGGCTTGCATCGCAAATCAAACCTTCGGTGAACAAAAAACCAGCGGCGAGTTCGAAGTCATGCCCCGGTGTCCGCATGGTAACGGTAAGAGGATTGCCATTCACCCGAATTTCCAACGGCTCCTCTGCAACTAAATAATCCTGCAGAGAATGAACTGTACCGTCTTTCCATTCGTCCACACGCGTGAGGTCAATAGCTCGAGCTGCAGTCATGAAATATTCTCACTACCACGCAGACAGATGGGACGCCCATCCCACATGGGTTGTGATGCCTAAGAACGATGACGAGAATGCCTGATCCCTATTACGCTTGCAAGCGGGCATCGAATTGATCGGCCTTACCATCTCAGGTTAGGAATACTATTCCCGAGAGAGGCAAGCCGTGCTCACTGATCTTATCTCTCGCTGGCCGTTAATCCAACAAATCAGAACTGGCGCCGACGGCACCGGCCCCGAGTGTTTCTCCGAGCGCACCAAAAACTTGCGACCGAGGCACGATGGCGCGACTGCGACGCCATCAATCTGTCCTTATTGCGGGGTCGGGTGCGGGCAGGTGGTCTATCACAAGAATGGAAAGCTGATCTCGATTGAGGGCGATCCAAAATCGCC
>QHZV01000280.1:0-3996 GCA_003224785.1 Acidobacteriota bacterium | reverse complement strand
CGCGCCATGGATATGGTTGCGGACCGGCTGTGGGAGACCCGCGACCGCACCTTCCAAGAGAAAAAAGATGGCGACACAGTAATGCAAACCACTGCGATCGGCCATCTAGGCGGCGCGACGCTCGATAATGAAGAAAATTACTTGATTCGCAAGCTGTTCACCGTTGGCCTGGGAATGGTATGCGTCAGCAACCAGGCCCGTATATGACATAGCTCAACCGTCCCCGGTCTGGGGACATCGTTTGGTAGAGGCGGCGCTACTACTGCACAACAAGATCTGACCAACTCTGACGCGATCCTAATCATGGGATCGTCCATGGCAGAGAACCATCCGGTGGGCTTTCAGTGGGTGATGGAGGCGCGCGAGCGCGGCGCGAAGATCATTCATGTTGATCCGCGATTTACCCGCACGTCGGCGATGGCTGACATCTGGGTGCCACTGCGGGCCGGCAGTGACATTATTTTCCTTGGCGCGCTGGTGAATTATGTTCTCGCGAACAACAAAGAGTTTCGCGAGTACGTTGTTCGTTACACCAATGCGCCGGCGATGTTGCGCGACGACTTCAAGGACACAGAAGATTTGGACGGTTTTTTCTCAGGCTGGGACGCGAAGCAGAAAAAATACGATCCAGAGACTTGGCTCTATCGCAGTGCTCCACGCAAGGACACGAAGGAAGCTCCGGGGCATTCCGAATTTGGGGGCGGCCATGGAAAAGATCGTGGCGGCGAGGCGCAGGAAGTAACCAACTTTGAGTGGGACTTTTCGCTGGAAGATTCACAGTGTGTATTTCAGGTTTTGAAACGACACTTTTTCCGGTACACACCCGAGATGGTCGAACGCTATTGCGGTATTCCGCAAGCTGTCTTCCTGAAAACAGCGGAGACTTTCACCTCGGCTTCAGGACCGGACAAGACCGGCGACATCTGCTATGCGGTGGGGTGGACGCAACACTCGAAAGGCGTGCAGATCATAAGGACGGCAGCGATCCTGCAATTGCTGCTGGGAAACATCGGCAGGCCTGGTGGCGGGATTCTTGCACTCAGGGGCCATGCATCCATTCAAGGCTCGACTGATATTCCAACTCTCTATGACATTCTGCCGGGTTATTTACCGATGCCATTTTTCGAGGCAGACTCCAAATCTCTGCAGGGTTACATCAAAAAACATCGCGCGAAGATTGGATTGTGGTCGAACTTTGATGCCTACATCATCAGTCTGCTCAAAGCCTATTACGGCGACGCGGCCACCGCGGAGAACGAATACGGATTCAATTGGCTGCCGCGAGTGACTGGAGATCATTCGCATTACGGCTACTGGCTCGACATGCAGGATGGAAAGATGGAAGGCCTGTTCGTGATGGGACAGAACCCAGCGGTGGGCGCAGCAAATGGCCGGTTGGAACGTACAGCGCTCTCAAAATTGAAATGGCTCGTGGTCCGCGACATGGTGGAAACCGAGACGGCGTCGTTCTGGCTTGATTCGCCGGAGGTGGAACGCGGTGAACTAAAAACTGAAGAAATCGGGACCGAGGTATTTCTGTTTCCGGCCGCAGGCACCGCGGAAAAGGAAGGGACATTCACGAACACCCAGAGACTTTTGCAATATCGGGAGATGGCGGTTGAACCGCCTGGCGATGCGCGTAGCGAAACCTGGTTCATGGTTCATCTGGGGAATCGAATTAAGAAAAGAGCAGGTGAAGATCGTCGTCCGCGAAATGCGGGAATCAATGCGATCACCTGGAATTACACGCTAAGAGGAAGTCACGCGGAGCCGAAAGTTTCCGAGGTGCTGCAGGAGATCAACGGCTATACGGTTGCCGACCGAAAACAGCTAAAGCACATTCAAGACTTGAAGAATGACGGTTCAACTGCTTGTGGTGCATGGATTTACTGCGGTGTCTTTCCGGAGCAAGATCGCAATCGCGCAAATGAGCGCAAGCCGACTGATCTGCTTGGGCACGGATGGGGATTCGCATGGCCGAACGACTGCCGAATTATTTACAACCGGGCTTCGGCAAAACCCGACGGGACTCCGTGGAGTGAACGAAAGAAACTGGTCTGGTGGGACGCGGAAAAGAAGGAGTGGACTGGGCTCGATAACGCTGACTACAAAAAGGACCTCGCGCCGACGACTCCGGATGATCTGGACGCCGGCAGTGGAGTTGTGGGCCTGGGCGGAGCACGGCCGTTCACCTTGCATCCGGATGGAGTGGGATGGCTCTACGTGGCGAGCGGATACTACGAGCCACTGGAATCGCCCATTGCGAATCCGTTATATGCGCAACAGGTGAATCCAGCAGCGCAGAAAAAAGAGAGGTCTGAAAATCCGTACGCCGCTGAGGTAGGAGATCCGCGGTACCCGTATGTTCTGACCACTTACCGGCTTACTGAGCATCACACGGCGGGCGGAATGACGCGGACGTTGTCGCATTTGGCGGAGTTGCAGCCGGAATTGTTTACGGAAGTCTCGCCGGAGTTTGCGGACGAGGTCGGGCTCGAACACGGCGACTGGGCGACGATCCGAACAGCGCGGGCGACGATTGAAGCGCGGGTTTTGGTGACTAGAAGAATGCGCCCAGTATGGATTGCCGGTAGACGTGTTCATCAGGTTGGGCTGCCTTATCACTGGGGATACAAGGGCAAAGCTAAAGGAGACGTGGTGAACGACTTGCTCGCCATCAACGAAGAACCCAATGTAAGGATCATGGAAACCAAGGCGCTGATGTGCGATGTGGCGCCGGGACGGAGAAGCGAAAATCCTTCCGCACAGGCGACACAGAGCACACAAAGACAAGCAACCTGCGAGGTCGCATGTAAGGAATGGAACCAGGTCGGCGAAGATGGGCTGGATTGGAGCGGGCACAGTTATGACAACACCAGTGCGGTCGGACATTCGACTTGGCGTCACGTCAAATTTGTAGAGCGTGAGCCGCAGCCGGGATTTGGCGGTAATGCGCCCGAGCTTAATTCGTGGGCCTTCTCTTCCGATGTTTGCAAGCACTGCGAAAATGCCGGGTGCCTGGAGGCGTGTCCCACGGGTTCGATTGTTCGAACGGAATTCGGTGGAGTGTTTGTTCAGCCGGACATCTGCAACGGGTGCGGGTATTGCGTGGTTGCCTGTCCATTCGGCGTGGTTGAAAAGAACATGGATGACGGCCGGGCCTTCAAGTGCACGTTCTGTTACGACCGCCAGAAGGCGGGCTTGGTTCCCGCCTGCGCGAAGGCCTGCCCGACGGAATCCATTAAGTTCGGCGAGATTGAGATGCTGCGAGATGAAGCGAAAGCGCGGATCGAAAAACTGCATGAGCGCGGCATGGACGATGCGAAGCTTTACGATCCCACGGATACCAGCGTTGGCGGCACGCATGCATTCTTCATAGTTCGCGGAGATGTGCGTGCTTACAACTTGCCGCCAAAGCCTGAGGTCCCGACCATCTACTTGAAGAAGGCGTGGATTTCTTCTGCGATCGGGGCTGCACTGCTGCTCGGCGGAACGTTGGCCGCGTTTCTCGCGGATCGCCCGGAGAGGCGACCATGAACGTGTCGCGCGTACAATTGCCGGACTTGGAAAAAGAACAGCGGCTGCACGAAATCCGGCGCGAGGCGGAACAGCGTGGTGCGGTCACCGCAAAAGGCATTCGTCCATCTGGCTCGCCCTTTCCGATGGCATCTCCAGAGACCGGCTACTACGGAATTCCTCTCCTGAAACAACCGTCATGGACGTGGGAAATCCCACTGTACTTTTTTGTCGGCGGCGCGGCGGGCGCTTCAGCTGTAGTCGGCGCGATTGCAAATTACACAGGCGCAGACCGCAGACTGGTGCGCGATGCGCGCTGGATTGCCGCGGCGGGTTCCATTATTTCCCCTGCATTGCTGGTCTCTGATCTCGGTCGCCCCAGTAGGTTTCTGAACATGCTTCGCGTCTTCAAACCGCAGAGTCCGATGTCCGTCGGAGTGTGGACTCTGCTCGGTTTTTCCGGCGGCTCGGTTGCGGCTG
>QHZV01000279.1 GCA_003224785.1 Acidobacteriota bacterium | reverse complement strand
TGCGTTCCTGCCGACCAGAAGAGAGTGGAATCGCTAGTCGCAGTTGCAAACCAGCTTAAGCCTGATTTGACTGTCGTTGGCCCCGAACTGCCACTGCAAATGGGAGTGGTGGACGAGTTTTTGCGACGCGGATGGCCCGTGTTCGGTCCAACTAAGGCAGCGGCACAGCTCGAATCAAGCAAGGCTTTCGCGAAGCAATTCCTGCAGCGCCACCATATTCCTACTGCTCATTACGCGATTTGCGCTTCCAACTCCGAAGTCAAGCATGAACTCTCCCGCTTCAGCGCGCCCGTGGTGGTGAAGGCCGACGGACTCGCGGCAGGCAAGGGCGTGGTGATCTGCAAAACAAAAGACGAAGCTACGACCGCCGCCGGAGAAACGCTTTCCGGAAAAATGGTTGGCGAGGCGGGCGCGCGCGTGGTGATTGAAGAGTGCCTGCAAGGTGATGAGATTTCTTTCCTGGTGCTCAGCGACGGAGAGCGCGTTGCTCCACTTGTGGCCGCACAGGACCACAAGCGTGTCGGCGACGGCGACACTGGCCCGAACACCGGCGGTATGGGTGCGTATTCTTTTCCCGGCTTGCTCGATGAGCAGATGACGAATTGGCTGCTGCAGCACGTGGCGCGGCCGACCGTCGCTGGCATGAAGGCAGAAGGAATGGAGTACAAGGGCATACTCTATTGCGGACTGATGATGACTGCGCGCGGGCCGCAGGTGCTCGAATTCAACTGCCGATTCGGCGATCCCGAGACCCAGCCGATCCTCATGCGCACGGAAAGCGATCTGGTGGAGGCGATCGAGGCTTCGATTGAAGGCCGCGTAAGTGATGGTGATTTTCGCTGGTCGCAGGATGCGTCGGCGTGCGTGGTGATGGCGTCGGGTGGATATCCCGGCACGATTGAAGTGGGAAAGAAGATTACGGGCGTTGAGGAAGCCGACAAGATCGAAGGCGTGAAAGTATTTCATGCGGGCACCAGCGCTCGCGATGGCGCGTACTACACTTCCGGCGGCAGAGTCTTGGGAGTGACTGCGCGAGCGGCTGACCTGAGTTCGGCAGTGGCGCGCGCGTATGAGGCGGTAGGCAAAATTCAGTTTGATGGCGCGCATTGGCGGAAGGACATCGCGGCACGAGCGCTGAAGAAATAGTCATCAGGTCTTCAGTGAACTCGCGGGCTGACACGTGCGACTCGCACCAAGTTGGGGATTGTTGTGGAACCGAGCTAAAAGCTAATAGCTAAGAGCTAGAAGCTCTCTCTTTGGAGAATGCATGAGCAAACCTGTTGTTTCAATTGTGATGGGAAGCGATTCCGATCTGGAAATTATGCGCGAGGCTGGTAAGGCTCTCGAAGGCTTCGGGATCGCTTACGAGCTTGATGTCACATCGGCACACCGCTCTCCGGACCGCACAGCCGAGTATGCGCGGCGAGCCGCTGGACGCGGCGTTCGCGTGATCATCGCTGGGGCGGGCGGAGCGGCACATCTGGCTGGTGTGATTGCGGCACACACAACGCTGCCGGTCATTGGTGTGCCAATCCCATCCACCTCGCTAAACGGAATGGACTCGCTTCTCGCCACCGTGCAGATGCCTGCGGGAATTCCGGTCGCGACAGTGGCTATCGGCAAGCCCGGAGCGACCAACGCAGGAATTCTGGCCGCACAGATTCTTGGAGTGATGGATTCGGAGATTTCGAAGAAACTTGAAGCTCACAAGGAAAAACTGGCGGCGGGAGTGGAAGAAAAATCGAGGAAGCTGAAGGCGAGTTCTTGAGAATGCATGAGCGACAGAACGTCCGTGCCACCCAAATTCATATTCTGAAGCCAGATTATTGAGTTGAGGTGGACGGACGTCTCGCCCGTCCAGCAGCAGTTAGTCCAGTTTCCTCCCGCTTAAGCGCAAACTCCACCGTCGCTTTAAGGAAGCCAAGCTTGTCGCCCGTGTCATGACGCTTGCCTTCATAAACGTAGGCATACATTTTTTCTTTTCTCAACAATAACTTCAGCGCGTCGGTCAGTTGCAATTCACCGCCAGCGCCTGCCTGGATTTCCGTCAGCACGTCGAAAACTGCAGGGGTCAATATGTAGCGCCCAATAATCGCCAGATTCGATGGCGCATCTTTCAACGCCGGCTTTTCCACCATGTTGTGCACTTGATAGAGCCGACCATTGCTGTCGGCAGCTTTTGCGTCAATCACTCCGTAAGCCGAAATCGCGGGGCCTTCGACGATTTGCGTCGCGATGACCGAGCACTGCTTTTCCTCGAAGACGCGCATCATCTGCTTCAGTACCGGCTCTTCTGCGTCAATCACGTCATCGGCGAGCAACACGGCGAATGGTTCGTTGCCTACCAGTTCGCGCGCCGTCAACACTGCATGTCCCAATCCCAAGGCTTCTTTCTGACGCACGTACGCGACGTGAATCATGTCAGAAATTTGCCGCACCACTTTGAGAAGGTCTTTCTTTCCCTTCTCCTCCAGAATGCGTTCCAATTCGTAGCTGTGGTCGAAATGGTCTTCAATCGCAGTCTTGCCGCGGCCGGTGACCATGATGATCTGGTTGCAGCCGGCGGCCAGCGCCTCCTCGACGCCATATTGAATGATGGGTTTATCCACCAGCGGGAGCATTTCCTTGGGCTGAGCCTTGGTAGCGGGAAGGAATCGCGTGCCCAGTCCCGCAGCTGGAAACACCGCCTTGCAGACTTTCATCATAGCTATTTTGGCAAAACTGAATTGCTTTCGATGCAGATTCTGGTCAGAGCGTCGGGCTATCGTCTCCCAACATTGCTTTTCGCACAATTTTTAACGGAACGCCACCCTGCTGCATGAATTTATCGTGAAAATCCAGCAGGATGAAATCTTTCCCCCGCATTTTGCGATAGTCCTCGCGCAACTTGAGAATCTGCAGCTTGCCGAGCGTATAAACCAAATAGGTTGGATCGGAAGTCCCACGCTTGGTTTCGACATCCGCAACCGGTGGAAGCTGGTAGCCCTCCTTGATGAAGAAGTCTTTTGCCTGGTCCAGGGTCATATTGCCGGTGTGCATTTGTATGCCGACGATGAAACGGGCGTTGCGCAGCAGCGCGTCTTCCAACTGCCCCATGCGCAACACGGGATCGCCATTGCCATAACCTTCATCTAGCATCATCTGCTCGGAGTAGTGGGCCCAGCCTTCCGCATTACTTCCGCAGAAAAACAGCTTTCGGACCTTGATGTGCAATTGGTTAATCCACAAAAACTGGACGTAGTGCCCCGGATAGACTTCGTGAATCGCCGTCCCCGGAATCATGCTGTTATTGAACGATTCCATCCATTGCTCGGTGCGATCGGCTGGCCACTTGGGATCAGGCTCAGTGACATTAAAGAAGGCTTCGCGCGTTTTGGTCTCATAAGCGCCAGGTGTGTCCATGGAGGCGCTGGTGGTCGCCCGCATAAATGGAGGCGTATCTTCCAATATTGGCGGCGGACCCGCGGGAATCGTGATGATTTTTTTTTCGGCTATGAAAGTCGTTAGCCCTTTAAAAGTATCGCGAAAAGACTGCATCAGGTGATCGGGCGCGGGATGCTTCTTCTGAATCTCGGCGAGCACTTCCTGCACCGAACGATTGGGATCAATTTTTGCCGCCACATCTTTCATTGCTTGCTGATTGCGATGAAGGTCGGCATATCCAATCTCGAGCAGGCGGTCCAAGGGAATGTCCACCATCTCGTCATAAAGCAATTTCTTGCGATAGTTTTCCGCGCCGAGGCGAAAATCTCCCTTCGCATTGGGCAGAACTGAATCTTTCAGGTATTTCTGGAAGCTCTCGAATGCCTCAATCACTGCCTGGTTCGAGGCTTTAAACTCAGCGAGCAGCTTCGGATCTTTGACCGCCGAAAAAGCGTCCGGCACATCTTTGCGATAAAAATCGGTTTCATCGGGAAGTTGTTCGAGGGCAATCTCCACGTAAATCTTCGGCGGGTTCTGCAGGTTCTGCCGGGCTGCTTCGAGTGCGTTAGGAATCTGGCTCTCCCGCGCAATTACCGAGCGCAGGCGATCTTCCGGCGGCGCAAAATTCCGCTTCATTATCAGAAAAATACTGTTGGTGACTTCGGGGTCCTTTCTCCACTGCTGAATATCTTCGATCTCGAGTAACTCGCCACGAATCGCGGCTATCATCCAGTCGAGATCTGCCGCGGTATCCTGAGGCAACTTGGCGCGATCCACGGCTTCGAATTTCGCCAGATACTCCTTGAGCCCGCGTGCCAGTTCCTCCTGGCCGGCAGCCGTTAAGTCCTCGAGTTTCGTATCGAATTGGTGAAAACCGACGGAAGTGGCAAAACTGGGGTGCAACGGAAAAAAGAAATCTAAAAATTTGTCCGTAAGTGCATTGAAGTTTGCAACGGCCGAGTCAGCAGGACGTGCATTCGGTCCTGAAATGAGAAGCAATGCCGAGATCATGATCGCAAGACTTGTTCGCATTCGAACTCCGGGATTTTACGGTATCACAGCATGGAGACAAGGGTCTCCCCAACGTCTGAAAGACGTCTCAGGCGACAGAAGGCGAGCTTTTAGGCTCAAATAAATTTTCCAGCAGACCCTGCAATTGATCGAGCAGCAGCCGAGGACCCAGGTCGCGGGCGGCAAATTTTAACGTCCCATCGGGAAAGAACTGTGCTCCCCGCTGGGATGAAACGAATGTCGCCAGCCTGGATGCGTCAATGGGCGCATCCTGGCGGAACTTTACACTGATGAGGTCACGTTTCCGTTCAATCCCAGTCACGCCTGCTTCTAAGGCTCGCAGACGCAACGCAGCGTATTGCAAGAGCTGCTGCACGGGGACGGGTGGATCGCCGTAGCGGTCACGAAGCTCGGCTTCCACATCCGTCAGTTGCTTTTCGGTTTCAACCCCCGCGATTCGCTTATACAGGCGCAGCCGTTGGTTTTCTTCTGGAACATATCCCGCTGGTATGCGGATATTGAGGCCTAAATTCAGCTGCGTTTGCGGCTGTGGCTCGGCTTCGCCTTTCATTTCGCGGACAGCCTGTTCCAGCATCTGCGTATAGAGATCGAAGCCTATCGCCTCGATGTGTCCGCTTTGCTCTCCTCCCAACAGATTGCCGGCACCGCGAAGCTCCAGGTCTAAAGCAGCAATTTTGAAGCCCGCGCCGAGATCTGAGAATTCCTTTAATGCTGCCAAACGTCTGCGCGCGATTGGCGTCAGTTCAATGTTCGCCGGAAGCAACAGATACGCATACGCCCGACGATTCGACCGTCCAACGCGGCCACGCAATTGGTAGAGTTCGGAGAGTCCCAAGCGGTCGGCGCGATTAATCAGGATGGTGTTACAGAGCGGGATATCGAGGCCGTTCTCAATAATGGTCGTCGCGACCAGGATGTCCGCTTCATGATGCATAAACTTGAACATCACTTTTTCAAGCTGGCCTTCGGCCATCTGGCCGTGTCCGACGATAATGCGCGCTCGCGGCACAAGCTCTTGCAGTTTGGCGGCAATCTCCCAGATCGTATCCACGCGGTTGTGGACGAAGTAGACTTGTCCGCCACGATCTAGTTCTTGTTCAATCGAAGATCGAATCAGTTTTTCATCCCAGCTCGCAACTACCGTCTGAATCGCAATACGATCTTTGGGCGGAGTTTCAATGATGCTCATGTCGCGCAGTCCGACCATAGACATGTGCAGTGTGCGCGGAATTGGTGTCGCCGACATGGTCAGCACGTCCACTTCTTTCCGCATTTGCTTCAGCCGTTCTTTATGGCGCACGCCAAAGCGCTGCTCTTCATCCACGACCAGCAGTCCGAGGTCAGCGAACTTTACGTCTTTTGAAAGCAGCCGATGGGTGCCGATCAGAATGTCAACCTTGCCGGCTTCCACTTTCTGCAGAATTTCTTTTTGTTGCTTGGCGGTGCGAAAGCGGCTGATCATTTCGATGTTGACGGGAAAGGCGGCAAAGCGCTGCTTGAAAGTTTCGTAGTGCTGGAACGCAAGCACTGTGGTCGGCGCCAGTGCTGCGACTTGCTTGTTATCACTGATTGCTTTGAAAGCCGCGCGCATGGCGACTTCTGTCTTGCCGTAGCCGACGTCGCCGCACAGCAATCGGTCCATCGGCAGCGTGGATTCCATGTCGCGTTTGACATCAGAGATTGCGAGCGCTTGATCATCGGTCTCGCTGTACTCGAATGCATCTTCGAATTCGCGCATCCATTCGTTGTCAGCGGGAAAGCTGTGGCCCTGCGCCGTCTTGCGCTGCGCATAAAGCTTGAGCAACTCCTCAGTCATGTCCTTCATGGCCTTGCGGACACGCGCCTTGGTTTTGGCCCAGGCTGCAGTTCCCAAGTAATTCAGGGTTGGCTTGGCGCCCTCAGCCGAGCGGTATTTCTGGACGAGATCGAGGCGGGTCAGAGGAACATAGAGCTTTGCGCCCTCGGCGTATTCGAGCAGCATGAACTCGGCGTCGCCGTTCCCCTGATTGATTTCCTTCAGCCCTTGGTACTGGCCAATGCCGTGCTCGACGTGTACGACATAGTCTCCAACTTGTAGATCGCGGAAATCGGAGAGGAAAGCCGATGTCTTCGACCTTTGCCGCTGCGGACGCGAAACCACGGAATCGGATTCGTCGAAAAGATCTCGCGTGCCGAATATGGCTAGACCAGCGTCGGGCAGGACCGTGCCGTCCGGGATGTAAGCTTTAACCAGAGTGGCGGTGATCACCTCGCCGGCGAAATATGCGGTCTCGTCGGCGTAACTTTCGCCGCCGCGCGTTCGGCTGCCAAGCCGGTACGAGACTCCGTATTCGGTGAAGAAGTCGGCTAGTCGTTCCATTTCGCCAATATTCGGGGTGACAACCAGCACGCGGCGATTTTCCGCGAGGTGCTTCTTTACTTCCTCCAGCATCGCGGGGATAGAACCGTGAAATCGCGGACTTGGCTGGGTGTGGAACTCGACTGGATCAATGCCCGCGCGAGTCAGGCCAAGGTGCTCGATGTCTGCTCCCGGGGCGGTCTGGAATTTGCTCCACCACTCGTTGGGTGGTGTGTACAGCTCTTCAGGCCGGACCAGGTTCCCAACTCCGCTGCGCTCGTGCGATTGCTCCACTCGGTCCCAGAATTGATCGAACTCTGCCTTGAGCAGGTCCGGTTCATCTTGCAGCACGATGGCATTCGGCATCAGCTCAAGCAGTGTTCCTGTTGTGCCCGCCACGGCTGCATAGAATTCCCAACCCGGAAAAACTGTTACGCCTGCCGCGCGAACTACCTGCTCCACAATTTCTTCCGAACCGCCCAGCCGCTTACCGGAAAGGCGAGCGTGGATTGCGCCCAGTAGCTGCTCGTTCACTGGTGTCTCGACAAGCGGGAGCAGCGCGGTTTCGTCTGCAGGCGAAGACGATCTTTGGCTCGAAGGATCGAATTTCCGAATGGATTCGACCTCATCCCCGAAAAATTCGATGCGCACCGGCCGATCCGCTTCCGGCGAATAAACGTCGAGAATCCCGCCGCGCAAAGCATATTCACCGGGCATTTCGACGATATCCGTGGAGTTGTAGCCGACCGAGTTCAGGTGTTCTAGAAGAGCCTCGGTATCAAAGCTCTCGCCGCGACGCAAGATCCGCGCCAGGTCTGAATAGTATTCCGCGGACTTCAGGCGCAACGCACTTGCTGCTGCCGGAACCACAATGATTGAAGCTTCTCCGGTTGCGATCTTCCACAAGGCAATCGCCCGTTGCTCCTGGATCTCAGGATGCGGAGACAAATTCTGGAATGGCAGAACATCGCGCGATGGCAACGAGACGATACTCTCGGAAGCTGCGCCTCCGATCAGTTCGCAATAGGCTTGAATTACCGGGATGTACTCCTCGGCAGCCTCATTATTCCGGACAACAACGATCAGTGGACGCCCGCCAGTTTTTTGCAGCTGAGAAATCAGGAGGGCCTTAGCAGAAAACGTGAGTCCGGAGACACTAATCCGCCCCGCGTTGTTCTTTAGGTGGGAGACAACACGCGAAAAGGCGGGTAATTTTTCCGCGTCCGCAAATAAATCGCGGACGAAAGACAGAACCATCGCTAGATGATTCTAACAGCGTCGTCTTGCCCGCGGTTCGTCGTTAGCGGTCGGTTGCTGGTTACTTGGTTATCGAGCTGATAGCTGTCCGTCCCAGATTCACGGACAGCTATCAGCCAAAACCAAGAACCAACAACCGACAGCGCTTTACTGCGCTGAAGCACCGGAGCTCGAACTTCCCCCTTCGCCAGCTACGCGCAAAGCGAAATTCTTGCCACGGAACCTGATCTCTGCGAGCGACGAGCTGCCGCCGTCGCCGCGTGAGATAACTGTCTGATCGTAGCTTGCGGGCCGGTCCATCTTCACTACGTGAGCCGAAGTCGAAGCCACTTCCTTTTTACCTTGATACACCTTTAGATCAACCTGATCGCCGGTGCCATCCCACTGCACGGTGTAGTTGCCGGTGCCTAATTCCTTGCCGCCGACGTTCGTTGGATGTTGCAACTGCAGCGAGCCCTTGCTGGCCGCGAAAGCGCTTAATGCAAACAGCACGAGCGCTGGCACCAATCCGCCTCGCACGACGTTCTTCAAATTAAATGCGTTCACTAATCCTCCTAATTTCCCGGATCGCCGGAAAGCGGCTAGGGCGGCCGCGTGGCCTTTGCGGAAGGGTCTTGCTTTTTGCCGCGCAGGGCCTACAATGCTGCCTCGGGGTCAAGCAAAAGAGTTCGCCGCAAGGCGCATTCTTCCGCTGCAGGGGATTGTCCTCGCCTGGCCGCCAAACCTTGCGCGAGGCAGTCCCTCGACCCTTTGCTAATGATGGCAACGACGGAACTCCATTCCGTCGCTCTCAACTTCAGTACGTTTCCTCTTGCACTTCAGTTCCGAACTACTTGGGGAATTGGACGAACATGCGCCTGCGTGGTTAGCAAGCGCCTGATTATCGTCGAGTGGACTTGCGAGTATTCTTGGCGCGAGGCGACTGGGTCGGCTTTTCTTCGAGCAACACAACAGCG
>QHZV01000278.1:7819-11150 GCA_003224785.1 Acidobacteriota bacterium | reverse complement strand
TTTCTTCCGCCAACTCAGGACTCACTTCCTCATCGGCGTCAAGCGAGAGAATCCAATCTTTGGTGCACAGTTCGAGCGCGTAATTTTTTTGAGCGGTGTAGCCACGCCAGGGTTCTGTGACTACGCGCGCGCCATACTCGCGTGCGATATCACAGGTGCGATCGGTAGATCCCGAGTCGACGACAATGATTTCGTCGGCCCAGCGCACGCTTTCAAGTACGCGTCCGAGATTCGCCTCTTCATTAAGCGCGACTATTGCAATGGAAAGAGTGTCAGGCAAGTTTAGATTCGACCGTCGAGCGAAGGTATTCTCGCACAACGACCGGTTCGCCCATCTGGTACAATAAAAATGCTCCGCCACACCAGCGGAGCATTCGATTTATACAACCTGATTACTGTTGTGGCGGAGTTGTGGTTTGCTGAAGGTCCGCACGCGGAGCTACGAATGGGACCTTTGGCGCATGTGTTACTTCGCCCTTTTCGGCATCCCCCATGTCAATACCCGCATGTTCGATCAGCAATCCGGTAGCGCGATCGAGTTCGACCTGAGCTTTTTCATAGGAAGCCATGGCCGAAACCAGGTTTGACTCTGCGGTGGCTAATCCCGATTGGTTCTGCAAGACCAGCGTAGAAGTCGACGCGCCCAGATTGAATTTCTTTTGCTCGGCATCGAGCGACTGTTTAGCGAGCTCCACCGCCGCTTGCGCCGACTGCACCGCAGCGCGATTCTGGGTCACGGAAAACTGAGCGTTACGCACCTCAATCCGTACCTGGTTTTCCAGTTGCTGCACCCGCATTTGCGCCTGGCGGTATTCCAGCTGGGCACGAGTGGACAGCGCCTGCGCTTGGCGGTTTCGGAGTGGAATGCTGAGCGTTACACCTATGCCTTTGTCAGGAGCAGTGGAATTGACTAGTTGATTCAAGGTATCTGAATAGCCCACCGGTGACACTCCGGGCGAGGGGCTACAACCGAAGAACGCTTTAGTTGGGTCGCTCGGGCAGAGATTTGATGGATTCTGTGTGCCCCCTAGACCCGATCCACCATAATAGGCAAATAGATCCAGAGTCGGCAGCAGCGAATTCTTAATCGCCTTGTTGCTTAGGTCCCGGTTCGTAAGGTCGATCCGCTGTTCCGCGAGTTCTGGCCGGTGCTGAAGCGCCTGGTTGATTAAATCTTCAGTAGGAACAACTGGCTCCTGTTGTGGAAGCGCCATTGTCGTAGTGGGAATCACCTCAGCACTTGCTAATGCAGGATCCTGAAGGCTCCGGCTAAGCGCGTTTTTCATCAATAATTGCTGCAGATCGAGATTCGTTTGCGCCTGGATCAAGCTCTGTTGGTCCGCAGCTACCGTATTTTGCGCCCGAACAACCTCGATCGGCGCCAAGCTGCCGATCTGAACCTGCTTCTGATTATCAGAGAGCGTCTTCTGCGCAAACGCCAAAGACTCCTGGGCCACACGGACATTCTCATAGGCAAACACCAGGTTCCAGTAGAGGTTTTCGATCTGATCTACCGTAGTGATGATCTGAAGCCGGAAAGCCACGTCAGTGATTTCGCGGTTGTTCTTGGTGATCCGGATCAGCCGATCATTGGGCAAGAACCCGAAGCCCTGTAGCAAATGCTGCGTAACGCGAAATTGGAAAGATGAGTTGAGGCCGGGACTATAAGTATTGAAGGCGCTGTTCGTACCCAGACGTGTGTTATCGAAACTGACCAGCAGGTTGGTGCCGCTGGCGAGCCCTTGCGTGTAGCTGAAGTTAGCTGTGGTAGTACCTTGCCTCGTGATGGGCGCACCGCTAAAAATATTGTTCGCTATCGTGTTGTTGTGATCAAACTGCAGCGTCCCAGTCAGAATTGGATCAAAGCTAGTGATAAAAGGCCCTAATCCTTCGGTGCTGGTCAATCCTAACGATCCCGCGCCGATGCCACCCGTTCCTGTACTGGTGCCCCCAGGGCCCGACCCCACGCTTCCGCTAAGTCCTCCCACCCCGCCGCCAGGAGTGTTCTGCACCACGCCGGAATTCACGCCGAGGAACTGGTTCGCACCAGATTTCGCGCGCAGAACGTCAGTGTCCGCGATGCCAAGGTTATAGCGCTGAATGGCGATATCAAGATTGTTCTCCAGCGCCAGTGCCACTGCGTCATCCATGGAGAGGTAGATCTTGCCCTCGCGCATGAGTTGGTCAATTTTCGGCGAGTTGGTAATATCCGGCGGAGCAATTTCGCGCGGCGTGTAAGGCGCAATCGGATTCGGGAAATGGCGCTTTGGTTTTGAGTAGTCTGTCACCTGAAATTCACGATGAGTGGCCCCTGGGGCCTGAGGCAACGCCGCCTTCGGCTGAGCCTGTGAGCCCTGGGCGGCGTCTTGCGCCCACATGCCAACCGGCAAGGCCGCGATCAACGAGACAGCGATGGTGTAACGGACTGCACACTTCAACCAAGAAAAAGACATTCGATCCTCTCCATCATGACGTGGTACAAACACAAACTCGCGAGACTGTAACGCTGTATTACGTAAAAAGATGGTTCTGGGTTCCTGACTTCTGCGGCCACGCGCAGAAATCGATAAAGCAGGTTCAACGCAGAGATTCAACAGTATAGCTGACGTGCCCTGCCTGGTTTTCATTCCAGAATTGTGCAAACAATGTAGTCTTGGATGCTCTGCCATCCGCGAAGATTCGATTTCTGCATGCGCAATCTCAAGTTGACACTGGCCTACGATGGAACCGATTTCAAGGGCTGGCAAGTACAGCCCGACGCTGCGACGATACAGACGATGTTGGCCACAGCTATTGGACGAATCACCGGAGAAAAAGTCTTGCCACAAGGCTCCGGACGGACTGACGCCGGGGTTCATGCTCTTGCACAGGTGGCCAGCTTTACAACGAAGTCTTTGATTCCGGCGGCAAATCTCGTGATCGCCTTGAATGACACCCTTCCTCCATCAATCCGAATTCTGGGTGTGCGGGAGGTGCCGACTGATTTTCATGCACGAAAGTCCGCCCGCGCCAAAACTTACCGGTATCGCATGTACCGGAACAACATTTGCCCGCCCTTTTTGGCGCGTTATGTATGGCACTATCCTTATCCGCTGAATGAAGATGATATGTGTACGGCCGCACCTTTGATCGAAGGCGAGCACGATTTCACCTCGTTCGCGGCTGTGGACCCTGAACGCGGATTAGGAGATCAAGGATCAAACGTGCGACGGGTTTTTTCTTCGATGTGGCGGCGGGATGGCGACGAATTGATTTATGAAGTGCGGGGAAATGGATTCCTGCACCACATGGTGCGAAACCTGGTTGGGACTTTCCTGCTTGTGGGGAAAGG
>QHZV01000278.1:0-7736 GCA_003224785.1 Acidobacteriota bacterium | reverse complement strand
AGGCCTCGCCCTGTTGGACTTCGGCCATCGCTTGATCGACCAACCGCATTGCGTTTTCGCGGTGTCCACCCTTGGTTGCTGTGGCCCTCTCCAGTTCGTTCTTCGCTTGCTGCAGATGACCCAGTGCAGCGCTCATATGGGGTTCGTGCCTCGCCATCTGTGCGGTCTGGGCACTGAGACCAACCAGCAATGTCAAAATGCTACAAAGACCAAGAATTCTTGCGCGCATAGTTCCACCTCAATATAGAAATTCACAAAATAGAAATTCACAAACTCGCGCTTGTGAGACGCCTGCCTTTTACCGCAGGTTGCTCGTTTTCGCTGGACCTAGACTGGTTCTGGTACACTGTCACGCTTCGAGGTCGGCTCTCTTCATGACGATGGATTACGTTCTCGGCGTTGATGTTGGAACCGGTGGTACACGAGCTGTATTGGTTGACCGCTCCGGCGCAATTGTCAGCTCCGCGACGTCCGAACATCTGCCGTTCGCCTCTCCCAAGATTGGCTGGGCGGAACAGGATCCGCATGATTGGCACAAAGCCGCCGGTTCAGCTATTCGGGAAGCAATTTCGTCCGCAGGCATTTCTGCCGCAAACATCAAATCTGCCGGACTGGCTGGGCAGATGCATGGCGCGGTTTTGCTCGATCAAAACGATGAGGCCCTGAGGCCGTCTCTGATCTGGTGCGACCAACGCACTCAGACGCAATGCGATTGGCTCAATTCCAAGCTGGGCGAGGCGCGAATCATCGAACTCACCAGCAATCCAGCGCTTACAAATTTCACTCTCACGAAGCTGCTGTGGGTGCGAGACAACGAACCAGAGATCTGGAAGCGATTTCGGCGGGTGCTTCTGCCGAAAGACTACGTTCGGCTCCGCCTGACAGGCGAGCATGCAATAGATGTCGCAGACGCATCGGGAACATTGATGCTGGACGTGGCTCACCGCCGCTGGTCCGAAGAAATGATGTCGGCCGCTGGGCTTCCGATGAGTTGTTTGCCAAAAGTGTATGAGTCACCAGAAGTATGCGGACGAATTACGGCCACAGGCGCAACACACACTGGGCTCAACGAGGGAACACCGGTAGTGGCCGGAGCTGGAGATCAAGCCGGCGGCGCGGTGGGAATGGGGATCGTTCGTGCCGGCGCCGTAAGCGCGACCATCGGCACTTCAGGAGTCGTTTTTGCCGCTACCGACTCTCCCGCCATGGACAAGAAAGGCCGTGTCCACACTTTTTGTCACGCCGTTCCGGGACGCTGGCACGTAATGGGAGTCACTCAGGCAGCAGGCCTCTCCTTCCGCTGGCTGCGCGATCTGGTGCGTACGACCTCTCCAGGTCTTTCTTACGATGACCTCATTCGCGAGGCTGCAACGGCCCAACCGGGATCAGACGGTGTTCTGTGGGCGCCGTACTTGATGGGCGAGCGAACGCCGCACCTCGATCCGAATGCTCGCGGCACTTTGACCGGCCTGGCCGCAAGTCACACGCGGGCCCACGTCACCCGGGCAGTGCTCGAGGGGGTTGCGTTCAGCCTTAAGGACACGTTTTCTCTTTTCGAAGAGATGCGGGTGCCGGTGACGAACATTCGCCTGGGTGGGGGTGGAGCTCGATCCGATCTTTGGCGACAGATTCAGGCCGATGCCTACGCTCATGAAGTCGAAATTCTCGCGGCAGAAGAAGGAGCGGCTTACGGAGCAGCCCTATTGGCCGGAGTTGGTGCGAAGTTCTGGAATTCCGTAGATGAAGCCTGCGACGCGGTTGTAAAAGTTCAGCGGCGGGTTAAGCCACAACCGGATGGAACCGATGCACTCCGCAAGCAATATGAGAACTATCGCCAACTCTATCCGGCGCTGAAATCCCTTTTTCACTCGATGAGCGCGTCTTGATCAACTAACGGTTCCTGTTATGTTTAATCATGGTTGAAGTTTCCTGTCGCGGACTTCTCTTTGATCTTGATGGCGTTCTGGTTGACTCCACTCCAGCGGTTGCGCGCGTTTGGACAACCTGGGCCGTCGAGCACGGTTTGAATCCCGAAGAAACCGTCCGTCGCGCGCACGGACGTCCCAGCGTTGCCACCATTCGCGAGCTTGTTCCGACTGCCGACGTAGAAAAAGAAAACGACATCATCCTGCGCGGAGAAATTGAAGACACGCGAGGAGTAGTTCCTTTGCCCGGCGCGCGTGAACTGCTCGGCTCTTTGAAAAACCACCAGTGGGTACTCGTGACCTCATGCGCGAGACCGTTGGCAGAAGTTCGCTTGAAGGCTGCCGGCTTGCCGATGCCCGAACTGATGATTACTTGTGACGACGTGCGACGCGGAAAGCCGGATCCTGAGCCATACGAAAAAGGCGCAGCGCTACTGGGAATCCCAGTACAAGACTGCGCTGTATTCGAAGACGCGCCAGCTGGAATTCGCGCCGGGAAGGCGGCTGGCGCGACCGTCATCGCGCTGACAACCACCGCACCCGTCGCCGAGCTCGACGAAGCGGGCGCAGATCTTGTGATCTCAGGATTTCCCAAAATCGCGGTGTTTTCGAATAATGGATCAGGCGTGATCCGATTACGCGTAACTGGCTGATCAGTGCTGAACCTCAGCTTGTAAAAAAATTGTCAATGGATGGCCTTACGGCGAATCCGAACAAACTTAGTAGTAATCTTGAACTCAACTCTGCGGGAAGTAAGGCACGCCGCGGGAGGGGAGGCCGTATGCTGCGGGTTGCTGAAAGCACGAGTTCACCTATACCTCAGGCTGGGTTGGCAAAATTTCCTCAGAGAATGGGAAGCACTGCCGCCGAACGAATTCTTGTTGTGGAAGACGACCACGCGGTGCAGAAAGCCCTGAAGCGTCTGTTTGAAGCCGACGGCTACAACGTTCAAATCGCTCCCGACGGAACGACAGCCGTGGAACTTTTCCGTGCGGGTCAGCCGGCTGCGGTGGTGCTCGACCTTCGCTTGCCAGGTATCTCCGGGCAGGAGGTTTGCCGCGAATTCAAACAGCGCTCGGCCGCCACGCCGATCATCGTCCTAAGCGCAACCAGCGATGTTTCCGACAAAGTACTGCTGCTCGAATTGGGCGCGGACGACTACGTGACCAAGCCTTTCAGCCCGCGCGAACTGCTTGCTCGGGTACGTGCAGCGTTGAGGCGGACTTCGCGTCCTTCAACCACTGAAAAATTTGCGTTTGACGACATCTTCATTGACTTCACGAAAATGGAGGTCATCCGTGAAGGCCGGACTATTGCCCTCACCGCGCAAGAGTTCAAGACCTTGAAATTCTTGGTGCACAACGCCGAGCGCGTAATAACTCGTGATGAACTTCTGAACGAGGTCTGGGGATACCACAATTATCCTTCAACACGCACGGTGGACAATCACATCCTCAAGCTGCGTCAGAAGTTGGAGAAGGATCCTGCCAATCCTGTACATTTTCGGACCGTGCACGGTGTAGGCTATAAATTCGTAGGCTGATCCCGCACAGGAGCTGTATGATCAGAGTCCGATTACGAACCAAATTTCTGTTGTCTATGGTTCTGATCTCAGCCGGACTCACTTCCCTGAGTCTGCTGCTGGTCCGCCAGAGCGTGCAATCCCAGGCCCGGCAAGAAATCGTCGAAGGCCTGCGGAATTCAGTCAGCACTTTCCTTAGCTTCCATCGCGAGCAGCAGATCACTCTGAGCCACTCGGCTGACCTACTGGCCGACCTTCCTAACTTGCGGGCCTTGATGACCACCAATCACGAGGCCACGATCCAAGATGGGTCAACACCGCTCTGGCATTTAGCAAATAGCGACTTATTTGTGCTCGCGGATCCCAGCGGCAAAGTGGTTGCACTGCATACCAACACTTCCGGATTCACGCGCGACATGGCGCAGAGCGCGCTGAATTCGTCTCTGGAACGCCAGGAGCGCTGGTGGTTTGGCGCGCGGCACTTGTATGCGGTTTTTTTGAAGCCAATCTATTTTGGTCCAGCTTCCGCCGACAAGCTGCTCGGATTTCTTATCATCGGTTACGAAATTGATGACCGCGTCGCTTCACAAATCAGCCGGATCACCAGTAGCAAAGTCGCCTTTTATTACGGAGACGCTCTGGTCACCAGCACATTGGGTGTTCAGAACCGCAGCGAATTGGAAAAAAACGCTATCTCTCGGGTTGAAGACTCGCGATCCACATCTTTCCAGCTAGGCAACGAACAGTTCCTGGCCACGCGGGTTGAACTTGCCGCAGAAGGGAGTCCCAACGTCAGGCTCCTCGTCCTCAAATCCTATGACGAGGCGACCGCCTATCTGCGCAAGATCAACCGCCTGCTTCTGGCGCTAGGCTTGATTGCAGTCGTGATCGGCAGTGGGTTGGTGTTCCTGATTTCACACACCTTTACGCGCCCGCTAGCCAGTTTGCTCTCCGGAGTGTCGGCCCTCGAACGTGGTGACTTCACCTACGCACTCGATACTCGCGGCGGAGATGAAGTGGCACAACTCGCCCGCGCATTCGACCGAATGCGCGAGAGTCTTGCCCGAACGCAGCAAAATCTGTTGGAGTCGGAACGGCTCGCAACCATCGGACGTATGGCGAGCTCAATTTCACATGACCTGCGCCATTCCCTCGCCGCAATTGTCGCCAACGCGGAATTTCTCTGTGAGTCCCATCTTTCGCCCGGACAGCGCGAAGAACTCTATGAAGAAGTGAGAATGGCAGTGGGAAGAATGACAGAGTTGATTGACTCCTTGCTCGAGTTCTCCCGTACTCGCGGGTCCCTGACGCTAACTCACGGCAGCCTGCAGGCCACCATGAAGAGTTCACTGAATGCGGTCAAGTCCAACCCCGGATTTCACAATCTCACAGTGGGTATTCACGATGTAGGCAACGTCGAAGGCTGGTTTGATCACAGGAAACTCGAGCGTGCATTCTTCAATCTCCTTCTCAATGCGTGTGAGTCTGTTCAGTCCGGCACGGGTAAAATTGACGTCGCGCTTCGCGAAGAAGGGGACCGGATCGAGATTACTATTGTTGACAATGGCCGCGGCATTCCCCCGCCCATTCGCCATAACCTGTTCGAGCCTTTTGTGAGTCAAGGCAAAGAAAACGGCACCGGGCTTGGGCTCACGGTAGTCCAGAAAATCATCCAGGACCACGGAGGCGAAGTCGTCATCGTTAGCACCTCGTCCGCGGGCACCACGTTTCGCATCACGCTTCCTCGGCCAGCGCCCGTCCTTGGCAGTGGCGATACAGTTTCATCCGAATTGTCCGCGTCCGCGGTCCGCGGCGCCAGGAACTACCAATTCGACAAACCAAGGGTAATCCTGAAAAAATTCAGCTTTCAACAGATTAGGTATAGCTGTGTTTCGGGAGGGGAATATGAATGAGCGAAGCAGACTGCCCGTTCGCAACTTAAGTTCGCGGCTCGTCTGGCTGGCGTTGGCAGTCTTTTCAGTTCGTGCGGGGGGCCAGTCGCCAGCAAGTGGAGCGTCAGGCGCGTCGAGTCAGGATCTTTCGATCGCGATACAGGAGTTGCGCGCGCAAGTACAGGAGTTGCGGGCGACCATCACGGAGATGAAATCTGAGGCAGCCGAGTACCGTGCACAAAGCGATGAGCTTCGCAAAGAGCTTTAGAACATGCGCGCCAACACTGTACCCCAGACTCCTCACGGCGCTGAATCACGCACGGCCGAAGCTCCGGCCGACAACGCAGTCAACCAAAAGCTCGCATCTCTCGACGAGACCACGCAACTGCTGCAGAGTGAAATCCGGACTCAGTATCAAACCAAGGTTGAGAGCGCATCGAAATACCGGTTGCGACTATCAGGACTGGTGCTGCTCAATCTCTTCAGCAATCGCGGTTACGTGGACAACCTAGATTTCCCGAGCTATGCGGCTTCAGCGAATCTGTACGGCACGTCTCAAGCCTTCGGAGCTACGCTCCGTCAGTCCGAATTCGGCCTAGAAGTATTTGGACCGGAGTTGCTAGGCGCTAAGAGCAGTGGCGAAGTCCAGCTTGATTTTGGTGGTGGCTTCCCTGCTGGCGCTCTTGATGGAGTCAATTCTGGCTTGGTTCGCCTCCGGACTGCCAGCATGCGGCTCGATTGGGCGCACACATCACTGGTCGCCGGGCAAGACAGCCTTCTCTGGTGGTCCCAAGCCTGGGATACTCCGGCAACCTGTGGGCCTGGACACCGCAATTACGAGTCGAACACAAATTCGATCTGACTGACGACCAGAGCGTATTAGTTCAGGGCGGTATTCTGGACAATCTCACTGGCGAGCCTGCGTATAGTAACCACCGTCAACTGCAGGCGGGCGAAAGCTCGGGTCAGCCTGCCTACGCGTTTCGGACCGCGTGGAATGCAAATCTGAATGGAAGACCGTTCACGCTGCGGACCAGCGGTTATTATTCTCGTCAAAGTTGGGGCTTCGACTGGAACGTGGATGGCTGGGCTGCCGCTGCCGACTGGCGCATTCCAATCGCATCGCGAATTGAACTCTCCGGAGAATTTTATCGAGGTCGCGCGGTGGGAGGTCTCTCGGGCGGCATCGGACAATCAATACTGTTCAGCGGCAATCCATTCGATCCCACCTCAACTTTTCGCCCACTGAATTCGGCAGGCGGGTGGTCACAACTTAAGTTTATGGCTAATCCCACGCTTGAATTTAATGGCGCTTTCGGCGTAGATGCTCCCTTCTCTGCCGACATTCACGCTTTTGTCACGCCTATCGGTTACTATCCCAATGTGCTGGCCGCCAATCGCAGTGCTATGGCGAACTTCATTTATCGTCCACGTTCTGATCTTTTGCTTTCCGGAGAATACCGGCATCTTAGAACATCAGAGATCGGCCTTCTCAACAATGCCGACCAGGTCAATCTAATGATGGGGGTCCTGTTCTGAAAAGATGCCGGACTAAGGCAATTCTGGGTATCGCGCTCCTCAGCCTTGGCACGATCGCACGGGGTCAGAAGGTAACGCTCTCAGCCAGGGTCAAAATCGTGCATGGAGACAGCAAGTCTGAGTCTGACCACGCGGAAAACGTTGTCGTCTGGCTCAGTCCGGTGGGAACCGCGCCCCCTGTCGCACCATCTGCGAAACAACCCCTGCGCCTGGCTCAGCACAATAAGAGTTTTGAGCCCCATGTTCTTGTGGTTCCGGTCGGCTCGGTGGTTCAGTTCCCAAATCGCGATCCTTTTTTTCACAACGTGTTCTCGCTGTTTGACGGAAAGCGCTTTGACTTAGGACTTTACGAGGCTGGCAGCGTCCGAAACGTCAGCTTTGACCGGCCGGGAATTTCGTATATTTTCTGCAACATTCACGCGGAGATGAGCGCGGTTGTCATCGCCCTGGACACCCCCTATTTCGGCATTTCCAATCGCAAGGGAGAGATCGTAATTCCCAACGTGCCAGTGGGTCGCTATTCAATGAAAACTTGGTATGAGACCGCGCCGACAGAAACACTGGAAAACATGAGCCACGAAATTAGCGTCACCGAGAGCAGTTCGACACTGGGAGTTCTGCCTATTTCTGCTGGCCCGGCCACAACCGCGCACAAAAACAAATACGGAATGGAGTATGAGCCGCCCGCACCCGATAGTCCCGCCTACGAACAACATTAGCGCATGACAAGATTTTTACATCTTTGTTAAAGCGCAGTGACAATTCACCTTAGGCGCTCACCTAGCCTGAGTTCATCGTGGACGGGTGAATGCTTCGGCCCGTTCCTGGTGGCAGGGTCCCGGGACCTCAAAAATCCAG
>QHZV01000277.1 GCA_003224785.1 Acidobacteriota bacterium | reverse complement strand
GTCAAGACTTCGATTAATGTGTTCGAGCGGCCCCAGCGCAATGTTTGACAGCAGGGCGGCAAGCACCAGCGAGCACAAAACTGCAATAGCAGAGAGAACCAGTTGTCGCTGAAGCCGGGGCGTGAGTTCGCTACGCAAAAATATTGTTGAGACGCCCACGTGAATGCTGCCAAAGGTTTGACCATTTAGCATCAACGGGAGATGCACGTCATATATGGTCGGCGGGTTATAGATCATGCGCAGCTTCCGCCGAAACCCGGCGCCCTGCAACTGCGCGAAATCGGGCCGGTCCGAAATTTTCTTTCCAATCAGGTTCGGGTCGGTATCGAGGATTGCTTTGCCGTCTGAATCGAGCACCGCGGCATCGTAGATGGTGGGGAAACTTCCGACCACTGAATCGAGCACAGTATTTAGATCGCGATCGGTACCCAGATAATAGGCAATTCCTCTCCGGAGTGCCTCCGGGTTGGTTGTATCCACGCGAGTGCTGCTCAGATCGGGAGCCGCATTGGTAGCAAGATATGCAATCTGCGCGGCCACAAATGCGGCATTGTCATGGGTGGTGTTGATCCCTTGCCGGAGAATCTGAGCAATGTAGATATAAGAAGCTCCGGAGACTACGGCAGCCACCATTAAGGTGATGGCCAGTACGATTTGGGTCCTGCGGCGCATGAAAAAGACAGTTGTTGGTGGTTGGCTCTTGGCTCGTCGCGATTCACTACAAGAACCAACTGTTCGCTCGAACGCTCAAAGCCCCGGTTACAGCCAAAGTCCTTACGGCTCTGCGACTCCTTCCGCTTCTTCCTTTTCTGCACGAGCTCCATCACTGCCGGAGCCGCCGTATTCCTTCAGCTTATTGTGCAAGGTCTTCAAGCTGATACCCAGAATTTCAGCCGCGCGGGTCTTATTGTTGTTGGTGGACTCGAGAGTTTTAATAATCAGCAACCGCTCGGCTTCGCCGACCGTCGTTCCAACCCCAACTCGAATGGAATCCGCATCATCCGCCGAAGGACGCACGAGGGTGTGTCCGAATCCAGGAGGCGAATGTTTTGTCTCAACGATTGCGCCTTCACAAACGATTACTGCGCGCTCAAGCGTGTTGCGAAGCTCGCGGACATTTCCCGGCCAGGTGTAGTTCTTAAACGCGTTGAGAACCGCTTCACTCACAGTTGCAACCCTGCGTCCGTGTTTGGAACTCATTTCTGCCAACAGAGACTGCACCAGATCGGGAACGTCTTCACGATGTTCGCGCAAGGGAGGCATGTGGATGTTGAACACATTCAGCCTGTAATAAAGGTCATTGCGCAGTTCGCCGCGCGCGACGGCATCCTCGGGGACTTTGTTGGTCGCAGCCAGCACGCGCACATCCACCGTCGTTTCAACCTTGCTGCCCAGTCGGCGCAGCTTGCGGTCTTCAAGCACCCGCAGCAGTTTCGCCTGAGTTGCGATCGGCATTTCACCGATCTCATCGAGCAGGAGCGTGCCTCCCTCTGCCAATTCAAAGCATCCGGTACGGCGCTCTAACGCTCCGGTGAATGCGCCTTTTTCGTGCCCGAAGATTTCGCTTTCGATTAAGGTCTCGGGAATTGCGGCGCAGTTGATCGCAACAAAAGGTCGCGGCCGCCGTGGGCTGAGTTCGTGAATGGTGCGCGCAACCAGTTCCTTGCCAGTACCGCTGGCCCCGGTAATCAAAACGGATGCCGTGCTCGGCGCCACCATCTCAATGAGACGGAAAATCTCCTGCATCTTCTTCGATGGTCCGACCAGCGATCCCAACGATCCAGCATCCCGCAACTTTCTCCGCGTCGCCTCCAATTCCACCCGCGCACCCAACAATGCGGAGGCATTCTGCAGGATGGTTCGCAGGCGGCTGGTATCGATTGGTTTGGTTATGTAGTCGTAAGCCCCGATTCGCATCGCCTGAACCGCGCTATCAATGGTTCCCTGTGCGGTCACCACGATTACGGCAATGGTTTCGCCCTCGCCGGAAATTCTTTCCAGTAATTCCAAACCGCTCAGCCGGGGCATCTTCAAGTCTGTAATGACAATGGAAGGCGACCACGCCAGAATTTTTTCGTGGCCTTCCTGCCCGTCACGCGCAGTTTCAGCGGAGTATCCCCAGGAAGAAACTAATTCCGCGAGCCCTGTGCGCTCGTTTTCCTCGTCCTCCACGATCAGTACCTTTTCATTATTCATGGCAAACATTCATTATTCAGGGATGGCCCGTCCGCCGCAAGGGGCCCAGCCGTCAGAGAGTGCCCTAATTTAGTATGGATGCAGAAATCATGCCTGAAACGCCATTGTGGAGTGCCCCAGACCAGGCTGCGCGTCTGGCGGAGTTGACTGCCGGTACGGATGACCGCGCCAAAGAACTGCCTTTGCGCCGCGATGTCCGCTCGCTGGGCACGTTGCTGGGAAGGGTGCTGGTCGCACAAGCTGGCGAACCGCTGTTCAAGGCTGTGGAACAGTTGCGACGCTTACTGATTCAGTCCCGTGCTCGGTCCGGCGGTTCTCAGTCGGACACGGCGGAGATGCAGGAGGCCCGCGGTATCGTCCAGAAGCTGGGGATTCAAGAAGCGTACTGGGTGACGAAGGCATTTGCAATTTACTTCGAACTCGCGAACTTAGCTGAGACCAACCACCGCAAACGCCGTCGCCGGGCGGCAAAACTAAATCCTGATCAGCCACCACTTGCCGGATCCTTCCGGGGCACCCTTTTGAGATTGCGCGACTCGGGAATGAGCGCCGATGAGGCGCTTGCGCATTTGCGCAAAATCAAGGTCACTCCGGTGTTTACGGCCCACCCCACAGAAGCTGCTCGTCGAACCGTATTGTTGAAGCGGCGCCGGATTGCCAAACAACTCCATAGGCTCGACCGGCTGCCTTTACCTGCCTCTGAAGCGCGCTTACTCGAAGACGAGATTGCGGCAGAAATTATGGCTTTGTGGCAAACGGATGAAGTGCGCGTCCAGAGACCGCAGGTAACAGATGAAATTCGTATGGGACTCGACCACTATTCCATGTCCATTTTCGAGAGCCTGCCGCGAGTCTATGCCGAAATTCGAGAAGCGTTCCGCGAAGTCTATGCCTTCGAATTGACCGCAGATCAGATACCGGAAGTGCTGTCTTTCGGCTCCTGGATTGGAGGTGACCGGGACGGCAATCCGTTTGTAACGGTCGAGAGCACTGCTGAAGCTTTGGAGCGGGCGCGCAACACGATTCTGGGGCATTACATTTCCGAAATTCAGCGCGCGATCGAGCAACTCAGTTCATCGTACCGCCAAGCATCGGTTTCGAGAGAATTGGATGCGAAGCTCACGGAATACCTAAATCGAATGGGCGACGGACCCGCGACGCTGGGCAGAGTCTCGACTACCGAGCGGTATCGTCAGTTCTTAAGCTATGTTGCTGCAAGGCTCCGCAAGACCGGGACAGACCGCATCCCGACTGACGCCTACAAATCCGCTGAGGAATTCGAATCAGATGTTCGGCTTGTGTACGTGAGCCTTGAGCAAAATCGCGGCGACAGGCTTGCCGCACTGGTCCTCGATCCGCTCTTGCGAAAAGTGCGGACATTCAGTTTTCATCTGTCCTCGCTCGATCTGCGCCAACACGCTTCGGCGCACAAAGAGGCGCTGGAAGCTATGACTACTCCATCGCTACCGAGAAACGACGGCCCCGCTGCCGCGGCGCCCTCTTCCACTCCGATCGCAGAAAACGTTTTGGAAACGTTTCAAAATATTGCGAAGTGGAAGACCGCCTTTCCTGCTCTGGCCATCCGCAATTACGTGATAAGTGGAACTGAGTCGGAGGATGACATACTTGCGGTCCTCAGGCTTGCGGAGACATGCGGCCTCGATCTTCGCGGCTCCGGCGACGATCCGGGACTGATGCCGGTTCCTCTATTCGAGTCTATTCAGTCATTGCGAGACTCGGCCGCGATCATGGAAAGGGTTTGGGCCGATCCTGCATACCGCAAATTGCTTAGCTCGTGGTCGGGCTGGCAGGAGGTCATGCTTGGCTATTCCGATTCCAACAAAGATGGCGGAATGCTCACCAGCACTTGGGAGATATACAAAGCTCATCGGGAGCTGCACGAGGCTGCCCGCAAGCATGAAATAAAGCTCCGCCTCTTTCATGGCCGGGGTGGGACCGTGGGCCGGGGTGGCGGACCGACCCACGCAGCAATTCTGGCGCAGCCCGCCGGTCATTTTTCGGGCGAAATACGGATCACGGAACAAGGTGAGGTCCTGAACTGGAAATACTCTGATCCCGTGCTTGCGGAATGGAACCTGGAGATCATGGTGGCGGCCTCACTCGAGGCCCTGACCCGGCCCGCCGGGGCTCGCCCAGAATCGCATGATCCGTGGGCAAAAGCCATGGAGCAAATGTCACAAGACGCTTTCATGTTCTACCGGCGGAATATTGCCGAGGACCCGGATGTGCTCACATACTTTGAACAGGCCACCCCGGTCAACGAACTCGAGCATGCGCAAATCGGCTCGCGCCCGGCACGACGTGCTCAAGGCCGTCGGCTTGAGGACCTGCGCGCGATTCCTTGGGTATTCGGATGGATGCAGAGTCGTCACGCACTTCCAGCCTGGTTCGGCGTTGGATACGCGCTGGAGCGTTTTGCTGCGCAAGGCGAGCAAGCGAAACAGCAGCTTCGCGAAATGTTGAGGAACTTTCCGTTGTTTAACGATCTCGTTAGGAATGTTGAACTCGCCATGGCTAAGGCCGATATTGCTATTGCGCGCGTGTATGCCTCGCTTGTTCGCGACCCGGAGTTGCGTAAACGCGTGTGGAAGGTGATTGCGGAGGAATTCGAGCGTACGCTGCGCATGGTGCTACTTGTCAAAGAGCAGGAGAGACTTTTAGAGAAGAATCCGGTCCTCTCCCGATCGATTCGTCTCAGAAATCCCTACGTTGACCCAATGAGCTTGATCCAGGTGGACCTACTGCGCAGGAAGCAACTAGGGGATAACACTGAGGCGCTGAACTACGCTCTAGGCGCCACAATCAACGGAATCGCCGCTGGGCTTCACAACACTGGTTAATGCAATTTCCTCGCCCGTAACGAGCAGAATCTTCATACACTTGCACTTATTATTTACAAGTTGTAGGAATTTTTTTCGCCTTAGTTTTTGACACAAAACTGTTACAGAAAAACCGGGCTTGGCCATTGCCTGCCCCGTCCGAATACAGTTACTCTCCTACAAGATATTCCCTCAGTAAAAAGCTGGAGACGTTTTTAAAATGAAAAGGTATTTCTTTGTTCTTTTTCTTTCCGCCCT
>QHZV01000276.1 GCA_003224785.1 Acidobacteriota bacterium | reverse complement strand
CCAGCAAGGGAGCTGCTGCAAAAGGCAGGGCCAAGCCGAGGAGCGTGGATGAATATCTGGCCGCTGTTCCCGAACCCGCTCGCAGCACGCTGAATAAGGTCCGTGCGGCGATTGGTTCGGTCGTGCCGGCGGAAACGACTGAGGTTATCAGCTATGGAATTCCAGCGTTCCGATACAAGCGAATGGTGATGTGGTATGCGGCGTTTTCAGATCATTGCAGCGTGTTCCCCACCGCATCTGTGATCGCGAAGCTCAGGGATGAACTGAAGAGCTATCGCATCTCGAAAGGGACGGTTCAATTTCCGGTGGACCAGCCCATCCCGGCTACTTTGCTCAAGAGGATGGCGAGGGCGCGGCTGGTAGAGATCGAAGGCAAGAAGTAGGATCGCGTTCTGCATATTTTCAGGTCGCCAAATTGCGAATCGTGGCATCGCATGGATTCCTCGCAAGAAAAATCCAAGAGCTATGGAGGAATTTCTTGCTGGCGCCTGCGAGATTCGCAATGAACTCTCTCCGATCAATTCCTGAATATCAGCAGATTCCGGCAAACGAACTCATTGCAGCGCAGACCGACGAGTCCGCGCAAGTTTGTTAAAACAAGGTTGTTAAAACAAGGTTGTTAAAATAAGACTGTTCGAGGAAGTTGGTAATACGAGCGGTCTGGGTCTAATGAGGTCATTGCGAAATGTGCAGGAACATCAAAAATCTTTTTAACTTCGATCCACCGGTGACAGACGAAGAAATTCGATCGGCGTCACTTCAATTCGTCAGAAAAATATGTGGGTTTACGAAACCCTCGAAGGCAAACGAGGCCTCATTCCTGGCCGCGGTGGAAGAGGTTGCAGGAGTTTCGAAGCGTCTTCTGCGTTCGCTCGAAACTACCGCGCCGCCAAAGAATCGGGAAGAGGAAGCGGCTAGAGCCAAAGCTCGTGCGGCCCAGCGCTTCGGAGATGGAAACGCATCAGCTTATTGAGTTGACTGTTGCGGCTCGGCTTTCAGTTTGCGCAGGTCCTCCATTGGTGTGTTCAACAAATTCCGCAGCATTGCGACTTCCGAAGTGATTGCGGTGTGCAACGATGGGTCCACATCCGGCGCAAACAGAGGCGAGTGGTTCGATGGAAGCTGCGTTCCGGACGCCTTTGCCTCAGCGAGTTTTTTGGGGTCTGCGCCGCCCAAGCTGAAGTAGATCCCCGGAATTCCTTGTGCTTCGAACACCGAGAAATCTTCTGAGGCAGCTATTGGCTCCTGAGTCAAAACATTGTCCTTGCCTAGTGCAGCTTCAAGCGGAGCGCGAATCTGTTGCGCCAATGCGGGCTGGTTATATACCGCATCCGCTCCCTCATACCGCTCGATAGAAGGGTCGCGTGGCGCGCCGGCAGCTTCGGCTTCAGCTTTGGTGATCCGCGCAATGGCCGCCAGTACCTGCTTTCGGATGTCGGGTTTGTAGGTTCGAACCGTCAGTCCAAGTTCGGCCTGATCGGGAATGATGTTGTTCTTAACCCCCGCGTGAATATATCCAACCGTGACGATGGCAAGTTCTCCGGGTTTCACCTCGCGAGATGTGATTGTTTGAAGAGCGAGAATAGTTCGGGCTGCGATCACGATTGGATCAATCGCGGTGTGTGGCGCTGCGCCATGCCCGCCCTTTCCGTAAATAGTGATGCGAAGAGAGTCGGCATTGGTGTTGTATATTCCGGAAACAATCCCGACTTGTCCGGCTGCGAGTTCACTTCCCACATGCAGCGCAACCACCGCGTCAGGACGAGGAAAACGCGTGAAGACGCCATCCTTTACCATCGCGTTCGCCCCGCTAATGGTTTCCTCCGCAGGCTGTCCGATCAAGATAAGAGTGCCGTGCCAGGCGTTCTTGCTATGCGACATTATTTCCGCCGTCCCGACTATGGCAGACATGTGGAGATCGTGTCCGCAGGCGTGCATCACCGGAACATCGCGCCCGGCATCATCCTTGGTGCGGACGGTGCTGGCATAAGGTAATCCGGTCTTTTCCTGGACCGGCAGTGCATCGAGTTCGGTTCGAAACATTACGGTCGGGCCAGCACCATTCTTTAGCAGAGCAACGACGCCAGTGCCTCCCACGTGCTCGGTTACTTCATAGCCGAGATTGCGCAGTCGGGCTGCCAGTTTCGCCGCCGTTTGCGTTTCGTGCCCAGAGAGTTCGGGATTCTGGTGAATGTCCAGGTACAAGGCATGTGCATCCCTATAAACTGCGTCCACTTCTTTCGCGGTTGTTGAACTTTGGGCGGACGAGATTATGGGGATCACTGCCACGACTAGAACCGGGAATAGTTTCATCGGCACTCCAATTGACGGCTTGGGAAAGAAAATGCAGTGTACACCGGAGGCGGTGAACGGGCGTCAGCCCGCGAGAATCCACGAAATCAAGATGTGTTTTGCCAGTGTTTTTCGCTACAATAGATCCAGAAGCAGTTCGCTCATGGACTTGCCGAGGAAGTTGTCCACCGTTTACTCCCGTAGTCGCCAAGGTGCAAGCGAACCCTTCCGCCGCCGCCTGCCTCGAATCCTGGTAGTTGATGACAATCCAAACACGATGAGCCTGATGCAGGACCTGCTGGCCTCGCGCGGATACGACGTGGCTGCGGTACCCGACGCGGCGCAGGCGGAGGCCGAAATTCTGCGCCACGCACCTGATCTGGTTCTTTCTGATGTGGTGATGCCGGGCAAGTCAGGTTATGAACTTTGCCGCGAGTTGAAAGAAAATCCTGCAACCCGCCTGGTTCCCTTTGTGCTGATTACCGGACTCAGCGAGCGCGAAGACCGCGTGCGGGGAATCGAAGCGGGCGCCGACGACTTTCTGAACAAACCTATTTTTCCTGAAGAATTATTTGCCCGTGTGAAATCGCTGCTCAAGCTCAAAGAATTTACTGACGAGCTTGAAACTGCTGAAAGCGTTCTATGTACGTTAGGGCTGAGCGTGGAGAGCAGAGATCCTTATACGGAGGGTCATTGTGAGCGCCTGGCAGAGAATGCCAGCAATCTTGGACGTCATCTGCACCTTGATGAAGAAGAAATTATCGCGCTTCGCCGTGGCGGCTATCTGCATGATTTAGGAAAAATAGCGGTTCCAGATGAGATTCTGAAGAAGGGCGCAAATCTAACAGCTGAAGAATGGCAGGTGATGAAGCGGCATCCGCTCACCGGCGAAAATATTTGCCGCCCACTGCGGTCGCTTCGGCTGGTGCTTCCAATTATTCGCAACCATCACGAGCACTTTAATGGCAGCGGATATCCAGATGGTTTGCAGGGACCGGATATTCCTGTGCTGGCGAGGATATTACAAGTGGTGGACGTTTATGATGCGCTGCGCACGGCACGGCCGTACAAACCGGCATTGAGCCACGATCAAGCCGCAATCACCATGCGCGAAGAAGGCCGCTCTGGCCTATGGGACGAAGAACTCGTGGCCGAGTTCTTCCAGATGTTAGAAAAGCAGAGACAAGTCGCGTAGCGCCTGAGGCATTCCTTTCAGCGTCCTGTCCGATTGCTCAATTCCAGTTGCATGATACCTTCTCATAATCGTTTGCATGTGATTGGGAAGTGTGTTCGCGATGCCTCGCTATAGCATCATCATTCCGGCGTACAACGAGGGCGCGCGCCTTGAGGCGACGCTGGAACGAGTGTTGAGTTGTGTTTCGTTGCGAAATTGGGGTGCTGAGGTGATCGTCGTGAATGACGGCTCTCGCGACAACACCGCAGATTTGGTACGAGCACAGGCCCTCGAACATCTCAACCTCCGGCTCTTGGAAAACCCAGGCAATCGCGGAAAGGGGTACAGCGTTCGCAACGGAATGCTGAACGCGAGCGGCGACGTGCTGCTGTTCAGCGACGCCGACCTTTCGTCGCCCTTGGAAGAGGCGGTCAAGCTTTTCGCTGCAATTCAAGCTGGCGCGGACATCGCGATCGGTTCGCGCTGGGTCGAACCTGACCTGCAGGTGCACCGTCAGTCTTTAGTGCGACAGCTCTACGGGCGCATTTTCAATGTCGCGCTAAGAATTTTTCTGGGCCTCGGCTTTAAAGACACGCAGTGCGGTTTCAAGGCATTTACCCGTCAGGCTGCACAAACGATCTTTCCACTACAAAAGATTGAGCGATGGGGATTCGATCCTGAGTTGCTGTTTCTAGCGCGCAAAGCTGGGCTGAAGGTCAAGGAAGTAGGGGTGGCCTGGTCGCACGCCGAGGGCACCCGCATTAGCCCGCTGAGAGACGGTATGCGGATGTTTCTCGAGGTCCTGCAAATCCGCTGGAACGCTCTCAGTGGAAAGTATCCGCTCCAGCGAACTTAGGCGGCGGCGGATTCGGCACGTGAGTTTGCACGAACCGACATTCCAGCATCGCGATCAAATACGAGAGTCATTTTTGATGCGCATTTGTCGCACAACCAGTAGAACTCCAGTCGGCGCAGGCGAGGGTGATCTAATACGGCGTCGTCCTGGCCCATTGAATGACGGCGTTCAAGCCCGGCCGACGTCTCTATGCGAAAAAGTTTTCCGACGTGGAAGTAGCGAAAGGTTGCGACGCAATCCGGGTTCGCACACTTAGAGACCATAGAAGGGCCTCCACCATTTGTCTCGATGTCTTAATTGTTCTCCTCTGGCCGGGCGAAATCAAGCGCCAAAATGCGAAATATATGAGAAAGGAAGGGCGGAAATTATCAGAGACGGTTGATAAGCGAGGCAACGTATCCGGCTCCGAAGCCGTTATCAATGTTCACCACGGTGACGTTTGACGCGCAAGAGTTCATCATCCCAAGTAGCGCGGCCAGACCTTGGAACGCCGCACCGTATCCCACGCTGGTGGGAACCGCAATGACGGGAACTCCTACCAGGCCGCCCACAACACTGGGTAAGGCGCCTTCCATTCCTGCGCAGACAATTACTACGCGAGAATCGGCGATCGCCTTCCGATGTGCCAGCAATCGGTGGATGCCTGCAACCCCCACGTCATAAATGCGCTCGACCTGATTGCCCGTAAGCTGCGCGGTGATTGCCGCCTCCTCTGCGACTGGCATATCGCTGGTGCCGGCGGAGATCACGGTGATTTTGCCCTTGCCGTAGACGGTGTAGTCGCGCTGCAACAAGATCGCACGTGCGGTCGGATCAAATTTTGCTCCACGAATGTTTTTTTTGACGGCGAGGAATTGTTCCCGCGAAGCCCGCGTTGCCAGAATATTCGGCGCGTGCTGGGCGAGCCGTTTGAAAATCTCCGCCACTTGAGGCGGAGTTTTTCCGGGGCTGAAGATGACCTCAGGCATTCCCACGCGCAGATGACGGTGGTGATCTACTTTTGCGAATCCCAGG
>QHZV01000275.1 GCA_003224785.1 Acidobacteriota bacterium | reverse complement strand
TCGCGCTGCCCTACCGCATCGCCGATTCACACAGTCGTTGGGTCCCTCTGCTGCCCTCCTTCGGGGTCCAGCTTGGGGGATGACAATGGCAGATAGGACTACTCACAGCCCTAGCGCATCCCTGATCGCTCCCGCAATCGCATCCGTGAACTCGTTCATCTTCGCTTCCGACTCGGCTTCTACCATGACTCGCGCCAACGCTTCTGTTCCCGAGTACCGCACCACCACCCGCCCATTGCCATCCAGTTCACGCTGCGCGCCTTGGATTGCACTTTTCACCGCGGGAACCTGATCGAGCGGAACTTTCTCACGCACTCTCACATTCTGAATTCGTTGAGGAAATACTTTCAGATCAGCAACCAGTTCTGCCAACGAATGGCCGCTTCGGGCCATGATGTCCATCAACCGCAGCGCTGTGAGCAGCCCGTCGCCGGTCGTCGCGTCGCCGTCCCGAAAAATGATGTGCCCTGACTGCTCGCCGCCAAGCGTCGCGCCGGTCTTCATCATCTCTTCCAAGACATATTTGTCGCCGACATTGGCGCGCAGCATACGAATGCCAAGCATACGAATGCCAGAATCGGGCAACTCGATTTCCAGGCCCATATTCGACATCGTTGTCGCCACAAGTGTTGCACCAGCAAGCACGCCGCGAGCATGCATATCGCGGGCTGTCACCAATAGCACCGCATCACCATTGATAACGCGGCCTGAAGCGTCGCTAAAAAGTGCGCGATCGGCATCGCCATCGAACGTGATCCCGAGATCAAATCTGCCATCAGCGATACACTTCGCAACCGTCCCAGGGTGCAATGCCCCGCAGCCCTCGTTTATGTTCTTGCCATCCGGCGCGGAGTGAATAAAGCGCGGCTGCAATCGGCAAGCACGAAACAGTTCAGGAGCTTCTGCTGTCGCGGCGCCATTCGCGCAATCCACTACGACACGAAGTTGGGAGAGATCGGTCGTCACTGTGCTCGCAAGCCAAGTAACGTAAGCCGACCGCAGTGCATGGTCGCCCGGCACCGACGATGGCACGCTCGAATCGGGCGGAACGGATGAGGTCGGGCTTTGCAGCAGCGCGAATATCTCCTGCTCAATCGCCAACTCGTGCGCGTCGGGCAACTTGAATCCATCGCCGGAGAATACTTTGATTCCGTTATCCGTCCACGGATTATGCGACGCCGAAATCACAACTCCGGCGTCAAACTTGCGAGAGCGCGCCAAATAAGCGATCCCGGGAGTCGTGATTACGCCCGCGCTATGGACTTCCACCCCTAGCGATGCCAAGCCAGCCGAAACCCGGTCGGCGATCCAGCGGCTCGACTCACGCGTGTCCTGGCCAATCACGACCCTCGGACGCGGATTCGTCCGCAACAGATCGTGCCCCAGAGCGCGCCCGATCAAATACGTGCTCTCGAGTGTCAGGGGGAACTCGCCGGCGACGCCGCGAATGCCGTCGGTTCCAAATAACTGTCGTTGCGATGACATGGATTGTGAGTTGTGCGACTGCACAATTTATCGAAATTTCATGCGAAATGGAAGTGACCGGGGTGCCACTTCAGTTCAGCTTGCCGCTTGCGACCAGATACCAAAGCCCGAACGCGAGCAAGAGAGAAATCATCTTCAACGCGAGATTGTGAAACACGTAACGGCGGAGAAGATCCCCGATCTTCATCGCGGCCCTCCCGGCTTCGAGTGCTGCTCCGAGCCACGAACAGGCATTTCCTCTTCGGTCTCATCAAGAATGCCGCCGCCGTTCGTCATCGGTGTGGGGAGGACAGTCGGGGGAACATAGCGGCGAAGCAACTGCCCCATCCGCTCACGAAGCTGGTCAACGGTCAGGTCCCGCTCGATGCTTCCAGCCACGGCAAGGCTTATGCTGCCGGTTTCTTCGGAGCCAATCACCGCAATCGCATCGGTTTCTTCAGTGATGCCGATGCCAGCGCGGTGGCGTGTGCCAAGCTGCGTGGAAAGCACTGGATTCATTGAAAGCGGGAGGAAGCACGCGGCCGCCGCGACCCGGTCGCCATGCACAATCACAGCACCGTCGTGCAGCGGAGCGCTAGGGCGGAAGATTGTCGCGAGAAGATCATAGGAAAGCCGCGCCTCAAGCGCCACGCCGCTCTCAACATATGTCCGCAACCCAATTTCCCGTTCAATTACCATCAACGCCCCGGTCTGGTTTTGCGAAAACAAATTTGCCGCGAGCACAATATCATCGTAAGCGTCCGACTCAGAGCCCGATGCTCGGGTCATCGTCAGCCGACGGCCCAGTCGGGCGAGGGCTTCGCGAATCTCAGGCGCGAACACCACGACGAGCGCAATCAAAGCGTAGGGACGTACACGATTGACAACCCAGGTGAGCGTGACCAGCCCTTCCAGGCGGAGGAAATAAACTGAGAGCGCAATGACTGTGACGCCAACCAGAATGAGTGCGGCACGCGTGCCCTTGATTAGCGCCAGGAACTCATAAATGACAAAGGCCACGACCAAAATATCGAGGACCGAAATCACCGTTAAGCGTGGCAAGGCTCCGGCAGCGTGAATCAATCCGACCCCTTTCAGTCAGCAGCGCGCTCCAGTCAAGCTTCAGCACTAATTGTAATGCAGGCTCGACAGGCAAGAGCGAGCACAGATTTACACGAGGTTTCACGGATTGTGAGCCCGAACTTGCTTGGCATTTCCGTGCCGATCCTCCTCAATTCGTATCGCCGCCTGGCTCGCCGCATTTGTGCTCGGCGAACTGTTTACGAAGGCTCTCTTGAGCGTCTGTGGTTCTCCTGAGCCGGCTAAGTGGGACATTGAAGGTCTGGGAGCAAGATGTGCACACACCGACCGCAGGTACCGGTCCCAGCCATTTGAATACTCGCAAATTGCGTTTCGGCACGGCTGAGTTTCCCATAAGGCTCCCCGCTATCGACTCGCGGCTACGGATTTTTCTTTTCCACTCTGGCGGTGATCGTCCCTTGCGCCAGGCGCGCGGAAATCTCGTCACCAGATTTCACCTGAGCGGTGCTCTTCACCAGGTTTCCGCCACCGTCGAAGACCAAGGCGTATCCTCGCTCGAGGATTGCAACCGGCGAGAGCGCCTTCAATTGATGCTGCAGTCTCTCCAGTCGTGATTTCTGGATCACCAGCACATTGCGCATCACGGCTGACAGATTCCCCGTTTGCGATGCCAGATCCTTGCGGACTCCGGCCAGCACTCGCCGCGCATCGTAATGCCGCACTGCAGCCGAGGCTCGTTCCCATCTCCGGCGATGCTGCTCCATCAGGCGCCGTTCAGCATTTTCGAGACGAAAACCGAGGTCATCCAACTTCTGCTGACGCTGGTTGATGCCGTTCATCATGCGCCCGAAAGCACCGTGCTGGGCCGCTTCCATCAATGTTTGCTTCGCGATCACAAGTCGGTAGCGAACGGCGCGCGCCAGTCGCTGGCGCAGACCCTCGGCTTGCTCCTCAATTTCCTGGCGCGAACGAATCACCAACTCGGCTGCCGCAGAAGGTGTGGGCGCCCGCAAATCGGCAACAAAATCAATGATCGTAAAATCTGTTTCGTGTCCCACCGCAGAAATGATTGGAATCTGCGACGCCGAGATTGCGCGAGCCAACCCCTCATGGTTGAACGCGGCAAGGTCTTCCGCCGAACCCCCGCCGCGAGCGACGATGATCACGTCCACATTCTTGGCACGATTGAAATATTTGAGCCCGGCAGTGACCTCTGCGGCTGCGGCCTCTCCCTGCACCTGCGCGGGAAAGATGAGAACGCTTGCGGAATGATGACGTCGGCGCAAGATATTCACGATATCGCGGATCGCTGCGCCCTGAGGAGAAGTCACAATTCCGATGCAGCGTGGCAAAGCCGGAATCGGCTTTTTGCGCGCGCTATCGAACAATCCCTCTGCTTCCAACTTTGCCTTGAGTTGCTCAAAGGCGACTTGCAGAGCGCCCGCGCCTTTGGGTTCGAGATACTCAGCCGAAAGCTGCAATTCGCCGCGATCTTCATAGACGGTCACTCGCCCGCGCAGCACGATCTGCATCCCATTCTCGGGCCGAAAGCGGAGCAGCCGCGCCTGCGAGCGGAACATCACGGCGCGAATCTGCGACTCTCGATCTTTCAATGTGAAATACAGGTGACCGGAATCGTGCGCCCGGAAATTTGAGATTTCCCCCTCCACCCAGATATCGCTGTACTCGCGTTCCAGGTGGGTGCGGGCAGCCGCAACCAGATCGCGCACCGCCCACACCCGGCGATCAGGGGCTTTGAAAGTGAAGCCAAGTTGGTCGGCAAAGGACACTCCGAGGAGTTTACCGTGCCTCGACCAAAGTCAAAAATCAGCCACAGATTTCCCCGGATTCGCCGCATGCCCAAGTTGACGAGACTTAGAAAATTCCGAGCGGAGGGCTGAGAGCTAGAAGCTGACAGCTAATTGCATCCACCGAATCCGCAGGTGGCGTGGCTTTACGTGAGATTGACCGGCATTTGCAGGACTTTGCCGCGTTTCCCGGGTTTTCTGCCGGCTCCATTCTGGTCGGACAGGATTTCGCCCGCGATTCGCAGAGCTTCAACTTCTTCCTGCAACTGCAGCAGTTCGGCCTCTTTGCGGCGGAGCACTTCGATCGGATCCTTCATCACGAACAATCTATCTTGCAGGCAGCGGTTCCGAAACATCACCGGAGTACAGGCCCAGTACTCTCTGCCCTCAGTGTCCTAAATGGTACGGATGCCCCTTTAAAATCGTGAACGCCCGATATATCTGCTCCAGCAAAACAACTCGCGCCAGTTCATGAGCTAATGTCATTTTGCCGAGTGACAGAACGAGGTCGGACTGATAACGAATCTCTGAACTGAATCCATCAGCGGCTCCAATGGCAAACAGCAGCGGGACCGGATTCTTATCCTGATGTCCACGAATGAAGTCCGCCAGCTCTTCGGAGGACAGCTGCTTTCCGCGTGAATCCAGAAGCACGAGCAAGCGTCGCGTGCTGCGGCCGTCTCGGCCACACAGCTTCAGTAAAGCCGGTTCGTCTTTGAGGGCTGTCCCATCGGCATCGGCGTACTGCTTCAGACGTTTTAGGTACTCGTCGGTGAGAGATTGGATCGCGGGGTTCTTCGTCTTGCCAATCCCTGCGATGGTGAGTTTCACGGCAAAAGATTTCAACCGCAAAGATCGCAGACCACGCAAAGGACCCCGACAAAAATTGCTCTAATTGGTTTTCTTTGCGAACTTTGCGTCTTGCAGTTTAAAGGGTTAGCTCTACGCACGCTTCCGCCCGGCCGCTCGTGGCGCAGCTCGCTTCCGCGGCTTCGGTACCAGATCTTTAGGTTCAAGCTTCTTTGCGGATTTCCAGAGCCGCTCCAGATCGTAATAGCGCCGCGCCGACTCCGAAAAAATGTGTACCACGAAATCCACATAATCAATCAATACCCATTCGGCCTGCTTATGCCCTTCTATGTTGTTCGGATACAGCCCCGCGCGCTTC
>QHZV01000274.1 GCA_003224785.1 Acidobacteriota bacterium | reverse complement strand
GATCGGAAACTCTATCCTGCTCCCGGACGACTGGTTGATATTGGTGGTTATCGCCTGCACATTGATTGCGCGGGTAAGGGCCCTACGGTCGTCCTCGAATACGGTCATCAGGGTTCATATGTGGATTGGCATATTCTGCGGCCGCAGATTGCCGACTTTGCACGCGTCTGCATTTATGATCGCGCCGGCTATGGATGGAGCGACTCAAGCCCGAAGCCACGCATGCCCAGCGCGATGGCAGACGAACTACACACATTGCTGCACTCCGCAGGCGAGGCTCCGCCTTACATTTTGGTCGGTCATTCGTTTGGCGGCTTGAACGCGCTGATGTTTGCGCACGAGTTTCCGAGCGAAACCGCCGGAGTGGTACTCGTTGATGCATCATTGCCGAAAATGATGTTCCCACTTGGCTGGCGCGAACGAATGCGGTTCCGCCTCACGCAATTAGTAATGCCGTTTGGTCTTCCGCGTTGGCGCGGATGGTGTGGCGGAAGCGCGCCTGAACAACTCGGCGGATTAAAGCGGGCAATCAGCTGCCGATCGTCTCTTTATGGAAATTATTATCGCGAGCGGTCGAGTTTTCCGCAGAGCGCGAGCGAGATCCAGTCCATTCCCAGCGTCGGATCGATTCCATTGACCGTGATCGCGCGTGATCCGATTGCTCAGAGTGCTTCAGCTCACGAAATAGAATGGAACCGGTTGCAGCGTGAGCGCGCGAAACTCTCGTCGAGTTCTGAATTCGTGATTGCCGCCGGTAGCGGACACGATGTGCCCGTCGAAAAGGCTGACGTGATCGCGGCGGCGGTGAAGAAGCTGATTCAAGCGCGGGTATCTTCCTCTGTCACCCAGAACCACCAATGATTTGTCGTCCCGAACTCGAACCTGAAAGCGGGCGAGAGAGGGACCTTACGGACACTCTCTGAATATTGAAAGAGACCAGAATGAAACAAACTACGCCTCAGAAACCGGCGGGCATCCGGGAAACTCAGTCAGGTAAGTGCTTCCTATATAGCCGAGATACTTGATTCCAATCTCACTGGTGAAGAATCCGTCCGCGGTCATATTCCGCAAAAATGAAAAGAACTCGACTCCCTGGCTGAGGGACGAATCAGCCGCGGCATTCTTTCGATAGGCAATCTTGTCGAGAATTTCCTTCTGCTGTTCCGGCGAGCAGTCAAGATATGGCTTGTCATAGCGGTCAGAGCAAGTATTATCCAGCCACACTGGTGAGGAGATCAATAAATTCCGGCGCACCTGCCTCGATGGCGCCCCCCGACTCCGCATCGGCGGGAAAGATCGCCTGACACAGACTCTGCAGGGTCTTGTACCCGTGCGCAGAAAAGAATTTCGGTATGTAAGCTTTCGCCGGCGCAGCAGCCTTCTCAGCTGCAACCATGTGGTGCGCATATTCGGCGGCCTGGGCGGGAATCACTCGCAGTACAGAGCTTGCGGCAACACCCATCCCCAACGATTTCAGAACATCACGTCGTGAAATTCCTTGAGCCATCAATCCACCCGTTCGAAAAATTACGTTACAAGTTTCCCTTCTTCGCCTCATCCATCAGATAGTCCGAGGCTCGCCATGACAGCGCCATGATGGTCAGCGTCGGGTTCTTATCGGGATTGCTCACGAACGATGCGGCATCAGTGACAAAAACATTCTTTACGTCGTGCGATTGGCAATATCCATTCAAAGCTGAGGTTTTGGGAGTGTTCCCCATCCGCACGCAACCCAGCTCGTGAATGATCACACCGCCATCTTCAATGCCGTAAGGATGGGGACCGTCTGGCGCCACATCCGAGTAATAAGTTCCGCCTGCCGCTTCGGTAATTTCGCGGAAGGTCTGCTGCATGTCACGCGCCATTTTGATTTCGTTCTCACTCCACTGCCAGTGAAACCGCAGTACCGGAATTCCCCATTCATCAACGGTATTCGGATCAATCTCGCAATAGCTCTGCTCGTTAGGGATCATTTCGCCCCGGCCTGCGAAGCCAATGTAGGTTCCGTAGGCTGCGCGGCAACGTTGCTTCAGGCTCGAACCATAGCCTTCGTTAAATTCGCAAAGCGAATGAAACTCGCCTACCCCGGGCAGTGTCCTGCCACCGCCAAATTCGATGTGATAACCACGCAAAAATTCATTCTTGCGATCAAACTTCCACCATGGCATGTACATGTGCATGCCGCCAACGCCGTCGTGGTTGTGAGGCGGCATTTTGGTGAGTTGCGGAAAAACACCTCCGCCGGAACTGCCCACGCTGTCGGTGAGATAACGCCCAATGACTCCGGATGTATTCCCCAGCCCGTTCGGAAAAAGTGACGATTTCGAGTTCAGCAGCAGCCGGGCCGACTCACACGCGCTGGCGCCAACGACAAAAGCCTTTGCATACACTTTCTTTTCCGTGCGGCTGGCCTTGTCAATGTAAGAAACAGATTCGGCCTTGCCACTCTTGCTTACAACGATCTCTCGGGCCATGGCACCAGTGATCAGCGTGAACCGCCCAGTTTTCTCTGCGAACGGAATCATGACCTGGCTGGAGCTAAAGTTCGACGCGCTGATGCAACCGCGCCCACACTGTCCGCAATAATGGCAAGCCGCACGGCCGTTGTGCGCCTGTGTGATCACTGCCAGACGCGAGGGGATACAAATGACGCCAATCTTGTCACATGCTTTTTTGATGATGGTTTCGGTGCAGCGCGGCTTCGGCGGAGAACATTTTCTTTGGTGCCGAAGACGCCGATGTAGGACTCAACTTTGTCGTAATATGGCGCAACATCTTCGTAGGTGATCGGCCAATCATCGCCCATGCCGTCGGTTGAGCGCGACTTGAAGTCCACCGGTGCAAATCGCAATGCAATTCTTCCCCAATGATTGGTGCGTCCGCCCACGATGCGGGAACGGAACCATCGGAAACGCGAGCCGGTAGCGACGGTGTAGGGTTCACCTTCAATTTCCCAGGCGCCGTTAGGGGCAAGGAACTCGCCGAAATTATCTGCCGCCCGGCCGCCAACACCTACTCCGCGGTGTGGAAGCTGATAAGGCCACACGTGCTCCTTGAAGTCTTTCTCGGGATTCAATGGCGGCCCGGCCTCAAGCATGACAACACTGAAGCCGCCTTCGGTCAGGATTTTTGCGGCGGTTCCTCCCGACGCGCCGGAGCCGATGATGCAAACGTCATAAACCTTGGGAGAGCGAGTTACCTGGGCCATGGGTGTCCGGTCGTATCTGACTATTCTGTGTTTCAGCTCTTAGCTGTTAGCCGTTAGCTCTTAGCAAAATCCGGCTCCGGTTCGGCTAAGAGCTAACAGCTAAGAGCTCTAGGAAACTTCTAGAACCTCAGCCTATCTAAATATGCGTAGCTCTTCTGAATGCTTTCCATCGGCATCATTGGCTGATCGTGCTCGACAAAGTAATGCTTGATCCCTGCGAGGTCAGCCTTCGCAAAGATCGCTTTCCAGTCAATCACGCCGCTCCCGACTTCCGTCATCATGTCGTGCTGGTCGAAGTCTTTCACGTGCACAAGGGGAAAACGGCCGGGATATTTTTCGAAATAACTCAATGGATCAACTTTCGCTTCATGCGCCCAGCCAAGATCCAATTCCATCTTGACCAACTTCGGATCGCTTTCGGAAAGCAGGATGTCGTAAGGTAGTTTGCCATCTGGCAAGGCTTTGAATTCCTCAACATGGTTGTGATAGGCAAGCTGAATTCCTGACTTCAGGCTCTCTTCACCGGCTCGATTGAAGGTTTCGGCGGCCCGCTTCCAACCGTCCGATGTTTTCGTCAGTTCGCGATCGATCGAAGGATTCACGATGTACTCGTGACCGAGAATCTTACTAATTTCGATCGAGGGAGCCGTAAATCCGTCGCCGTCTAAAATTTCACGCGCCCGTTTCGGCGCAGGCTTCAGGTTCGTAAGGTCGTTGAGATATCCTGCAAATGCAACTTGCTTGTAGCCGATTTTCGCGACCTTCGCGAGAGTGCCTTCGAAATCTTTGCTGAGCAGATCACGAACCGTGTAGAGTTCCAGTCCGACATTTTCGATGCGATGCTCAGATGCAGCCCAGCCGAATCGGCTGGCTAATGCGACAGCTGCCGTACTGCCAAGAAATGCTCTACGATCCACGTTAGCCTCCTGAACTCCTGGGAAGACGGGCTTCCTGGCCCGTCCACATCGAGTTACGCCACCTGCTCCGTCAGCAACTCTTCTCTAACATTTTTCAGCACGTATAACGCGCGCTGCACGCCGACTTCGCCCGACAGAATCGGGTCTTCATTTTCCACGCTCAGGATTCCTTCGTAGCCCACGTCCATATAGGCCTGCACAATGGATTTCCAGACGCTGGCGCTGTGCCCATATCCCACTGCGCGGAAGGCGTCTGACGCGACCTTCAAATCCTGCTTTTCAAATACGAAGTTGAGCACCCCGTACTTGCCGACCTTATCTGGATAAAGCACCGTGTCTTTCATGTGCGCGTGATAAATCGCGCCCTGCTTGCCGAGCATGTGGATGACTTCAACCGGATCGCATCCCTGCCAGAACAGATGACTCAGGTCGTTGTTGGCGCCAATTTCCTCGCCAACGGCATCGCGCAGCTTGAGCAGCGTGAGCGGATTGTACACGCAGAAATTCGGGTGCATCTCGAGCGCGATTCGATGCACTCCATGCTCCCGCGCAAATTTCGTCGCCTGCTTCCAGTACGGAACCAGCCTCTCTTTCCATTGCCAATCAAGCGCGGCCGCGTATTCCGGTGGCCAACGATAGGTAATCCAATTCGGATTAGTGTCCGTGGGATTCCCACCGGGGCAACCGGAGAATCCGACAATCACCTTTACCCCAATGCGCTCGGCCAATTGCACCGTCTTGCGGAAGGTCTCATCGTCGCGTTGCGCTACGGTCTTGTCCGGAGAGACGGGATTCCCATGACAGCTCAAGACTGCAATCTGAATGTTGTGATCTGCAAATTTCTTTTGCCAGGCGCGCATCTTTGCCGGATCAGCGAGCAGGTCGTCGAGTGGGCAATGCTTGTTGTTCGGATATCCGCCGGTGCCGATCTCTGCTGCTTCCACGCCCATGCTTTCGTATTTCTCCACCAATTGATCGAGCGTGAGATCGGGGAATGCGGGATCAAAAACACCAATTGGTATCTTTCGTCGCGAGCCAGGCGTGTGCATCGGTGCGCCTTCGGATTGCGGAGCCGCCGCGGAAAGAACGGATGGAGCGGCGACCGCTCCAGCAATGACTCCGCCCGTAGTTGCCAGGAAATTTCTGCGCGTTGGAGAGAGAGGATCGGAATTCGACATTGGGTCCCTCGACATGGAGTGCAGGAATCGAACATTATACGCACGACTCGGATTGCGCAACCAGCGGCGAGGAACTTTCGGCTAAAAATCCGAAGCCGCCCTTTCAGGCGGCTTTGGATTCGTGGGTTGAACTCCTCAAGTTGTCAGGCCGGAGGTGGCCACTAAGTATGAGGACGTTGGCCGTATATTCCGTCAATGACGAGCTGGGCGCAATAGCGCAAAAATACTAGAATCCCGCACCTGGCTTAATTCCTTTGCTCTCGGTCACTTCGTAGGTTTTTCCGGCCGCAAGCTCCTTGAATTCTTCCGTCCGACCGCTCGGCCAATCAATCACGACGCGCTCAATTTTGTCCCGCTTTCCCAATCCGAACGTGACCGGGAGCTCGGATTGTGACAAATAGCTCGAGCCGCTGCGCCCCAGGCGCGTTTGCATCGACCCTTGCATGAAGATTTTTACCTGCGCGCCAATCGCGTCCCGGTTCGATTTCGTTCCGACGAGTTTGAAACGAATGCTGTGGTTTCCGGCAGTCTGATCGTTGCGAAAAAGATATGCGGAAAATCGCCAACAGCTAAGCCACGTCCAACTTTAGGGGCGCTGAAACCGCCACCAACCTCGCCGCCTGCCTCGCGGAAATTTCCTTTTCCATTGTTCAGAAATAATTGCGGCGGCTGCGCATACCCAACATTGCGGATGTTGCGGACCGTGTCATCAATGTGTCCATTGACAGCGATCAAATCCAGGGAGCCGTCAAGATCATAATCAGCAAAGGCGCAGCCAAAGCCAAGCGTCGTTTTCGAAGGCAGTCCAATGCCGCTCTGCACGGCAATATCTGAGAAGTTGCCGCTGGCGTCAGTGCGATACAACCCGATCATTTCGTTATCGAAATTGGTGATCGCAATTCCGGGACGACCAGAGTTGTCGAAGTCTCCGACATCAACCCCCCGGCCGGCCCGCGCCTTGCCATCGGCGCTGAAAGCAATTCCGGTTTCTACAGCCACATCCTTAAATGTGCCATTCCGCTGATTGCGATAAAGCTTGTTCGGCTGCTTGTCATTGGCGACCAGCAGATCGGGCCAGCCATCGTGGTCGTAATCGAGCATGGCGACGCCAAGAGACTTCGAACTGCTGTCGAAAATGCCGCTCGATGCGGTTACATCTTCGAAAGTGCCATTCCCCCGATTGTGAAACAGCCAACAAGTCTGCCCAACGTAGGCTTCGGGCGTGCAATAGGATTTGTGCTTGCCATCAAGGCTGCAAAAGACATCGTGCTCGGGCGCCCACTTCACGTAATTGCAAACGAATAAATCGAGCAAGCCGTCGCGGTCGTAGTCGAACCAAAGCGCCGAGGTGCTGAAGGCCTGCCGCTTTCCCATCCCGCTCGAATTTGTCCAGGATGTCAGGAAACCCGTCGTTGTTGTAATCGCCAACCGCCACGCCCATGCCGTACATCTCGAGTTCGAGCCCGGAGGCATGAGTCACATCGGTAAAGGTGCCGTTGCGATTGTTACGGTAGAGCTTGAGAGTCGAACGTTGACGCGTGTGGCCGGGCCAATCGGCGCTGTTCACCAGCAAAATGTCCTGCCAGCCATCGTTGTCGTAATCGAGAAACGCGCAACCGGCGCCAAGCGTTTCCGGAAGCAGCTTGCCCCCGTACGCTCCATTGTTATGCATGAAATTTATTCCGGCGGCAGCGGTCACGTCGGTGAAATGGAAGCCGAGGGGCGAAGCGGCAGCCCAAATTCGTTGAGGACTTATCGCGCTCCCGATCAATCCTGCTGTCGTGCCTGAGACGAAATCGCGCCGGTTCACGGAACGTTCACCAGGCCGTTGCGGATGGCATAAACGACGAGTTCCGCCGTCTTATGAATTCCCAGCGCATCCATGATGTTGGCACGATGGACTGCTACTGTGTTGGCGCTTAGTTCAAGCTGCGCCGCTATTTCCTTGTTCGACTTGCCGTCGCAGATGAGTTGGAGGATTTCGACTTCGCGGCGCGTTAGCCCGGAGTTGCGCTCGCCCTTGAGCGATTCCTGCATCGAGATCTGTCCATCGAGCACCGTCTCACCGTTTACGATGCGACGAATGGCGGAGCCCAATTCCAAGTCCATCGCGTTCTTGAGTACGTAACCTCGCGCGCCTGCATCGAGCGCTTGCCGCACCCAGGTTTCCTCGGTGTGCATGCTAAGCATCAGCACTAGCGTATCCGGGGCCATTTGCAGGATCTTTCGCGTCGCCTGCAGACCATTAATTCCGGGTAGCGCACAGTCCATCACAATGACGCGAGGTGCGAGCGAACGCACCAGGTTGATGGCTTCTTCGCCATCAGCCGCCTCGCCAACCACGTTGATATCGGCTTCATCCTCCAGCATTCGCCGGAAGCCGCGACGCACCAGACTGTGGTCATCGACCAGCAGCACCGAAATTTTTTCTTCAGGCATGTGGCTCCAATATTTGCCGAGGAACAGTCATCCGCAGCACCGTACCGCCCTCCGCGGGATGATCGAATGTTATCGTCCCGCCCAGCAGTTCGGCACGCTCACGCATCGCGACCAGGCCAATTCCTTGCCGAGGACGGGCTTCTCAGAAACCGGTCCCATGGTCCTCGACTTCGAGCCGCAACTGCTCAGGAGTAAACCTCAGCCGCACCCAGGCCTTATTCGCGCCCGAGTGACGCGCAACATTATTCAGAGCTTCTTGCAAAACGCGATAGACGTGGACCGCCGCGCTTCCATTGACCGCAAACGGCGTTCCAGATTTCTCGTAGGATATGCCAATTCCCGTCTGCCTTTCCACCACGGGCAAATACCATTCGATCGTCTGCTCAAGGCCGGCTTCTTCCAGCATCACCGGATGCAGCGCCTGCGAAAGACTGCGGACTTTATCCAGCGTACTCTGAGCAATCTCGCGAACCTCGAGCAGGTCGGCGCGTAGCTGCGATCCTTCCTCCACCTGGTTGCGAGCGCGACCTAACATCGCACCCATAGCGGTAAGGATCTGCCCGAAGTCGTCGTGCAGTTCGCGAGAAATGTGGCGAAGCGTGGACTCCTGAGTTGAGATCAATTTCTGGGCCAAATCGCTGCGTTGCGCCGAAAGCGCCGCCAATTGATTGAACAGCAGCCGATTCGACCGGATCAGGTAGAGACTGGTCAGAATAATAGCGAGGAGTATTCCCGTCACAAAAATGTAGGCCTGGCGCTGCACACGCGCGTAGATTTGGGTGACTTGAGCCGCAGCCCGCTCTTCACTTTCATTGTTCTGCACGAGCAGTCGCGCCACGGCGGTACTCAGTGCAGCCAACCGCGCCTGCAACGAAATCCTGATCTGCTCGCGCGCCTCAGCTTCCTTGCCACCTGCAGCCAAGTCGAAGGTGCGGCCGACCGCATCCCAAAATTGCACGAGCGAACTTTCTAAATAGCGCTGCTGATCTCCGGTCCTGCCCTGCGGTGAGACTTGCTTTTCGCGCTGAAAGGCATCGTCGAGATCGGCCCGCATGCGCTCAAATTGTGGACGCCAGGCGGTCAGTGGATAGCGCTCTCCCTGCTCCAGCGCGCTTGTGTCGAGCATGTCTCGCATAGACATGCCGATGGAATTCAATTCATTCTGAATCCGCAGTAGCTGAAGCGAGTCCTTGCGGTTGCGGTCGATCAAATTGTTCTGCAGCCGACGCAGGCTGCCGATCCGGTTGGTAACGTAAGCCGAGTACGCCACCACCGCAGCCAATGTGATCAAAAGGCCGACGTAGAGAGGAGTTGCAGGAGATCGCCTCAATGATTGTCGCCCCAATGATTGCCGCCCCAATGATTGTCGGCGAAACGATTCCTGCACCGCGCAAGGATACAGCATTCTGCTCGACGGGTTGAGGCGCACAGATCAGGCTCGCACAGAGTTCTCCAAAGCCGAACCGTAACGTAGCAATTTGAAATCCTCGCTTCTGCTCTCGGCCAGCCCCAGGGGAGATCGCACGAGCCGCTCCCTCTTTGTGCGGTCGAGTAAAGCATCGTTCTTCGGGTTGACCGATGGCAGCTGATCATGCATTCAGTGAAATGGAATCACCTTATTGCGCAAATTTCGAATCCGGACACCGCTGTGCTGCAATCGCAGCCCGAGATCGGAATCTTCATCGCCCCAGCCTTCAAATTCTTCATTCCAGCCATTTACCGCAAGAATGTCCTTGCGACAGACTGAGAAATTGCTGCCGTGCAGACGCAGATTATGCGACTCGTAAAGAATGGGGGATACGAAACCGTGCTCGATGATCCGTGCTTTGCCGCTCAACCAAATGCGCACCAGTGATGCCGGACCGAATCCTAAGCCGCTTTCAAGAATCTTTTCTGGGCTGGGGACGATCTCGCGGCTCACATGTGTCCTGCGGCCGGTAATCGCGGTGCCGGGTTCAACATAAGCAACGTGGTTGCGCACGAAATCGCGATGCGGCAGGCAATCCATATCCATCACAATGAGTGGATCAAATCGGGCCGCTAGAACGGCACGGTTGAGCACCCGCGCCTTGCGAAAGCCGCTTTTCTCCTGCGTGATGTGCTGAATTCCACGAGCAAAACGTGGCGCCCATTTCGCTAGGATCGGCGCGTGATCCTGATCGGATCCGTCATCAGCGAGCACCAGTTCGAAATCAGAAAGGCTTTGTACCGCGAGTGCCGCTAATGTGGTTTCGATGATGCTGGCATCGTTGTAAGTGCCGACAATGACTGACGCAGGGCGAGGTTCAGTCATTAGATCGGGGAACCTGGATTTGGTTGTGGCATCAGGCTGGAGGAAATTCTATATCGAGAGCCTGTAAGAATCGGGGACAGCCACCTTCGGCTGTGCCGGCTGGACGGCCGAGGGCGGTTGTCCCCACACTTGGATGTCTTGGGTTTATTCAGCGCAATGAGCCGGGTGTGCCTAAGCCCGTGCCAAATGCAATCCGAACCATCTGCGGCGGTCGAACCAACTCCGCTCCAATTTGAATCCGGAGACACAAAGCATTTGTTCAACCATTTCCGTCGTGTACTTATAACTGTTTTCGGTGTGAATGCGCTCACCGTTGGCAAATCTTATTGTCAGTCCCAAACTCTTTAAACTCACTGATTGAGTTCGCAAGCTCTCCAGAAAGATTTCCATCCGCGAACGCGACGGACTCCACTCGGCGATGTGTCGAAATGCGGACAAGTTGAAATCGCCGCCAAACTCGCGATTGAGTCGCACCAGAATATTCTTATTGAACTCAGAGGTAATGCCTCGCGAGTCATCGTAAGCAGGAACCAGGAATTCCGCGCCTTTCACCATATCCGTGCCAAGAAGTAATGCGTCGCCTGAGGACAATTGCTCGCGCACGTTCCGAAGCATGGTTGTCGCGTCGCTCCAATCGAAATTTCCAATACTTGATCCGAGATACAAAATCACTTTGCGGTTTGGAATGTCTCTTAGAAAAGAGAATCCGTAGGCGAAATCGGCTACGACCGGCTTCACCACGGCAAGTGGACATTCCTGCTTGATCCTTCTTTTCGCATCGTCGAGAGCGGCAGGCGAAATATCTACGGGAAAATACTTCAATCGCATTTGGCGTTGGGTGAAGGCGCTCAATAAGGTGCCGGTTTTCGTGGCCGTTCCAGCTCCCAACTCGACGACTGACACCGGAGAACCCACTGCCTGCGCAATCTCGCGCGACCGGTCCCGCAGAATCTCCAATTCTGTCCGCGTCGGATAATACTCGGGCAAGCGGGTAATCTCCTCAAATATGGCCGAGCCGCGGTCGTCGTAGAACAACTTGCAGGGCAGAGTTTTGTGAGCGGAGGTAAGCCCCCGGACGACCTCGTCTGCATATTCCGGAACTGCAACTTGCGCGCGTGCGATCATTTGGCCAACCTTATACCGCTGAATTGCCAGCGCGCGTGGGGTGGGAAGAAATTACGATACGAAGCGCGAATGTGGCTGGAGGGCGTGGCGCAAGAGCCGCCGCGCAGCACGAACTGGTTACACATGAACTTTCCGTTGTATTCACCAATGAGTCCCGCAGCTGGCTCGAAGCCTGGATACGCCTCGTATGCGCTCGATGTCCACTCCCATACATCGCCAAAGACCTGCTGTAGTCCGATGCCATGGGTAGGCGTGGGATGCAGGCGTCGGCTTTCCAACAATGTTCCGGTTGAAGGATCCTGAGCAGCGGCAACTTCCCATTCATCTTCCCTCGGCAGACGGACGCCACTCCAGCGTGCGTATGCGTCTGCTTCGTAATAGCTGACGTGGCAAACCGGTCCGTTGGGATCGAGTTCCTTCATCCCCGCCAGCGTGAACTCAAACCACCGACCATCGTCTTCGGCCCAATACAAGGGCGAGTGCCAGCCTTGCGAACAAACCGTATCCCAACCATCTGAGAGCCACAGTTCCGGCCGACGATAACCTCCATCATTCATGAACTCCAGGAACTCGGAGTTCGTAATCAGGCGGGACCCAAGCCTGAAGCGCCGCAACAGAACTTCATGGCGCGGCCCTTCGTTGTCGAAAGCAAATCCAGCGCCGCTATGACCAATCTTGTGAATGC
>QHZV01000478.1 GCA_003224785.1 Acidobacteriota bacterium | reverse complement strand
AGCGCACTTTGCGTGATGCGCCCAGCTAACATTTCCGGAGTCTAGCCTTTTCATCTCGGCCCTGTCTGTGACGCTCGCCGCACAAAGGCTGTGGATTTCTGCTTTAGGGTCGGATGTCAAAGGATAACGGTGCCCCACCCTTGTCGCGATCTCTGCGACAGGGTGGGGTATCTTACTTTACTTGGCAGTACGTTACTTCGCAGCCAATTCGATGCACTCGTCCAGCACCTCAACTGCCACATCCGCCTGCTCTTTGGTCGTGATCAGTGGAGGAGCGATGCGAATCGTACTTGCGCCGCAGCCCAGGAACAGCACTCCGCGCTCGAATGCCAGTTCCACGACCCGGTCGCGCTCCGCGGAGGCCCGCTCTTTCGTCTGCTTGTCGGTGACCAGTTCCACTCCGATCATCAGTCCCACTCCGCGCACTTCCCCGACCAACTTGTGCTTCTTCGGCCAGTCCGCCATGCGGCGCAGCATGTGAGAACCAACTTGCTCTGTGTTGCGCAGCAAACCTTCGCGCTCAATGACGTCGAGAGTCGAGAGTGCGGCCGCAATGCAAACTGGGTTACCTCCGAAAGTTGACGCATGCGATCCCGGAATCCAATCCATTATGTCCGCCTTGGTCAACGTGACGCTCAGAGGCATTCCCGAGGCAATTCCCTTCGCCATGCAAACGATATCCGGCTGAACACCTGTGTGTTCAATCGCCCACCACTTTCCAGTCCGTCCGATGCCGCTCTGCACTTCATCGGCGACCAGCAGAATTCCATGGCGATCGCAAATCCGGCGAAGCTCTTGCATGAACACCGTCGGACCTTGAACGTATCCACCCTCGCCCTGCACCGGCTCCACGAAAATGGCCGCTACTTCCTCCGGCGGCAGAATCGTCTTGAACAGTTTGTCTTCGATGAATCGTGCACAGGCCAGTGCGTCCTGCTCGCCTTTGCGATAAACATCCGGATATGCAACGTGCGTCACTCCCGGCACCAGCGGCGCAAAACGGCGCTGCTGCTGCGGCTTCGATGCCGTGAGTGACAGCGCGCCCATGGTGCGTCCGTGGAATGCGCCGAAAAATGCGATCACGTTCGGCCGCTTGGTGTGATAGCGCGCCAGCTTCAGCGCGCATTCAACTGCCTCCGCGCCCGAGTTGCCGTAGTAAACGCGGTGCGGCCCTGGCATTGGCGCGATTTTCGAGAGCCGTTCCGCCAGCGTGACCAGGCTTTCGTAATAAAAATCCGTCCCCGACATATGGATCAATTCGCCCGCCTGTTTCTGAATGGCGGAAACTACATCCGGATGGCAGTGTCCGGTCGAAGTCACAGCGATGCCGGATGAGAAATCGAAAAATTCATTGCCATCAACCAAGTGGGTAAGAGCGCGTGTATGACGGCGAAATATAGCGATCGTCGCCTTCGAGTACGCGTTTTGCGTTCGGCCCGGGCAGCGCGGTCTTGATCACTGGTCCCGTCATGGTCATGGTCTTGGTTGTCATGGAATCCTCCTGGAAATGTGGTTGGTCCTTCCGCTGTCGGTCGTCGGCCAGATCCGCAAACGAGCGGACTACGGCCTGCACACAACTGGAGAGGATTTCAGTTAGTCGCTACCGAAGAGACTGGGACGGGAATGCGAAGGCAACACTGCCAGGTGACGCCGCGGGCAAACCAAGCATTGCAGCCAGCAGACAGGCAGGTGTGAATTGGTGGAAAGCGTTCGCACACTTTGATTATAACCCGGCCAGCCTCGGGAGCCGACGTTACCTCCGGCCATGGCGTGGAAAACCGTTTGACCGCAAGATTCGGAGTGTTTGCGCTTTGCTTTCTTCGTATGTTCGCGGATGTTGTGACGCCATCTTAGAACGAATTCTGAATCGAGAATGGAATTTCGTTACTCTGATAGGTATCCAGGTTTTTATGACGTCCGCTTCCCCATCCCGCTTCACTCTGGCCTTGAATTTCGGCTTGGTCTATCTTTTTTGGGGATCAACCTACCTCGGCATCGACATCGCCGTGCAGCACATTCCCCCAGCATTGATGTGCGCCACGCGATTCACGATCGCGGGCGTGATCATGCTCGCCTACTGCCTGGTGCGCGGACAAAATATTCGTTTCAGCGCCCGTGAGTTGCTGCAGTTGGCGGTGGTTGGGAACTTGCTGCTAATGGGCGGCAATCTCACGCTTGCGTACTCCGAACAATATATTCCAAGTGGTCTCGCTGCCCTGCTCGTGGCCAGCATTCCTCTGTGGTTTGTCCTGCTCGACGCATTGCTTATCGGACATCACAAAGTCTCCGGCCGAGGTCTAGCAAGTCTTGCGCTCGGATTCGCCGGCACAATTGTTTTGTTGTGGCCGAAGCTGAGCTCAAGCGCCGGAGTCGGACGTAAAGAATCGCCGACCTTCGCCGGAACCGGATGGCAGGTTTTGTTCGCGGGATTGGGAAATTGGATCTTCGCGCTGTTGAATCACGATCTGTCTCGTGCGCACTGGACCGCTCGCGGTATCGGCGCGGTAGCGTATCTAGTCGTCGGGGGATCGTTGATCGGCTACACCGCTTATATCTACATCCTCGGACACGCGCCCACCGCTAAGGTTTCTACCTATGCCTACGTCAATCCCGTAGTCGCTGTTTTCTTAGGATGGCTGGTGCTCGGAGAGAAAGTTGACGCATTCATTCTGGCCGGGAGCGCAATTGTGGTGGCGTCCGTCATACTCGTCACCAGTGCTAGCGTGACCAGGAAGCCCAAGCCTCTCATTCACGCCCAGGCCGCAGCAGACTGAAAATCTCCCTTAAGATACTTTCATGCCAAATTGCATAAGCTGCGGTCGCGAATTGCCGCACTCGGATGATCCGCAAAATATCTGCCCCGAGTGCCGTGCCGCCATCGCTGCCCGTTCGCCGTCGCAGAATCCACTTCCCGGGCGACGTTCGCTGAACTTGGCAATGATGCCGGTCACTTCCGTCATTATCGGAATCAATTTGATTGTGTTCGTCGCAATGGTTTTTTCCGGAGTGAGTCTTCTCGAGCCGCAGAATGCTGATCTAATTCGCTGGGGAGCAAACACTGGCGCGCACACCCTTTCGGTTCAGCCCTGGCGAATGTTGACTTCAAATTACCTTCACGTTGGATTGATTCACATTCTCTTGAATATGTGGTGTTTGTGGAATCTGGGCGCACTGGCAGAGCGGATCTTTGACCGCTGGACCTATTTTATTACGTACACCTTTTGTGGGCTGACGGGAAGTCTCGCCAGCGTCAGCCTGCACCCCACGCGATTAGGCGCGGGAGCTTCAGGCGCTATTTTTGGTCTCGCAGGAGCCCTGATTTCCGCGCTGTATCTGGGACATTTACCCGTCAATCCTAGGGCGCTTAAGTCCATCCTGAAGAGCCTGGTTACATTTGCCGCTTACAACCTGTTCTTCGGCGCCGTGGTTCCAGTCATTGATAACACCGCCCATGTCGGCGGTTTGATTACCGGATTAGCATTGGGGGCGGGACTCGCTCCACGACTAACCGCGCCACCGGATGAACGACACGCCTGGAGCCGTTGGATATTTATCGCGGCAGCTGCAGTGCTCGCACTGGCCTTCGAGTTAGCTCGCCGCTTCGCTCTTCACCGTTTCATTCAGTAACTAGTCCAGCTAATCGTCGCCTTCGTTTTCGTCTTCACTGGCCAGATCAACGGCACGGCTTGTTACTGTAAACGTAAGCTTCGGATCTTCCTTGGTTGCGAATGTAACCCGCACAGGACCTCGCTGCCACACCGGCGGCGCACAGGTTTCCGTCTGTTCAGGTAGTCCCTTATTGAGCAGCGGCTTTCTTTTTCCGGCCTGCGCGATAACGGCAAACAGTTTTTGACCGTCATCGGAAGTGCCGCAGTAAGCCACATAATCGCGAAACCAACTGGCCTTCCCTTATTGAGCAGCGGCTTTCTTTTTCCGGCCTGCACGATTACGGCAAACATTTTTTGACCGTCATCAGAACTACCGCAGTAAGCCACATAATCGCGAAACCAACTGGCCTTCGAGTAATTCGGATCGAATTCCGGCAACCCGATCGGCTGCGCTCGTCCTGATACCCGATCTACCAGCAGCCACCCGCCTCTTTCCCATCGCCAGCGCGTCGGCCCAGCTTCCTGCGGGAGTGAATCATTCAGAGAGCCGGCGTGGCAAGAATCATTGCGCTCGCGAATAAAGCCCAGGCAGGCTTCATTCCGCAAAGCTAAACACGTTGTGCAGATGAAAGGCAAGGTCGTCTGAACATCGTTGAGCCGCAGCATTCCAAAAT
>QHZV01000477.1:648-2571 GCA_003224785.1 Acidobacteriota bacterium | reverse complement strand
CTTGCGCACCAGCAGTGACAGTTTGCAGTGGGTCTTCAACCCCACCAAACCGTGAAAAACCTGAACGCCGGCATTTTCCAGGTCTCGCGCCCAACGGATATTTGAAGCTTCATCAAGCCGTGCCTTGAGTTCGACCACTGCAGTGACTTCCTTCTTTGCCGCGGCCGCGATCAGCGCTCGCACAACCCTGGAATTCTCGCCGGTGCGGTAGAGCGTCTGCTTGAGCGAAAGCACATTTGGATCTTCCGCCGCCGATTCAATGAAACAAGCAACTGCATCGAACGAATCGAAGGGATGGTGCAGCAAAACATCGTGCCGTCGCAGTTCTTCGAATAAGTCCTGCGACTTGGACGTCAACCGCAATTCCCGCGGCACAAACGGCTTGAATTTCAGGTAAAAACCTGCCATGGCTCCAGGCCGAAGTTCGAGCGTAGGCGCTCCGTGATTTCTGGATCGGCGTCGGCGTCTATTTCTAGCCGCACAGCATCGCCCTTGCGCCGGTTGTGCAACTCAGTGCGAACTGACTCGAGCAGATTGCGTGATTCTTCTTCCGCCAAATACAAATTGCTGTTGCGCGTAACACGAAATGCCGCCGAAGAAACAATGTCGTAGCCGTTGTACATCCGTGCTGCATGAAAAGAAACCAGGTCATGCAGAAAAATAAAATCTATTGTTCCTTGCGAAGGCAGTCGCACCAAGCGAGGCAGAGCGCGCGGCACAGTCACAACACCGGTGTAAGTCAACGAAGAACGCCGGCGTCGCCGAAGTAAAAATGCAACGCACAGGGCTTTATTGATGACCCGCGGAAAGGGATGCGAAGGGTCCACCGTCACCGGTGTCAGCAGCAGATCGAGTTCACGTTCGCAGTAATCTTCGATGAACGCACGGGCAGTGTTATCCAATTCATGCAGCGCGAGCACCCGGATGCCTTTTTCCGAAAGCTGCGGTCTCAGCTGATCATTCCAGCTCTGGTACTGCTCCGCGACAAACTGGTGCACTTCCTCTGAAATCGCCTCACGCTCTTCAGTCAGCGTCAGGCCGTCCGGTCCCGCTTCCGTGTATCCATCCTCAATCTGCTGCACCAGTCCGGCAACGCGCACTTCGAAGAATTCGTCGAGGTTGCTGGCGCTAATGGCGAGAAACTTGAGCCGTTCAAGCAGAGGGTTATTTTCATCCTGCGCCTCTTCGAGCACACGCCGGTTAAACTGCAGCCACGAAAGCTCGCGGTTGATGTAATAAGCCGGATTGTCCACGGATGTTCGTGCCATACCCGGGTCGAGGGAGAGTAAAGCGAACGTTGGCAGGCCATCGAGGCGTGCTCAGACGCAGCCTAAACAGTATAAGGCAGTTAGTGCCCCTCGAATCTCACAAGGAATGTAGCCAGGAAGTGTTAAAGGAGTATGAAAAACATGTTCTAGCGCTTGCGCAAAGGTCAAACCACAACCTCAGGCTCAAACGGAACTATTCTTACCGGCTCGAATCCAGCCTTGCTATTTCCTGCGCAAACAGCGGGTTTGCCGGGAACTGATCCCGCAAGGAAGCTAACAGTTCACGCGCATGCGGCTTATCATGATCGCGAACATACGCGATCGCGAGCAGGATATTCGCAAACGGCGCTAGATAATGTCCTCGGTCGGCGACCAGCTTCAACTCTTTCACTCCTTCTTGCTTGTCACCTGAAATCCCGCCCAAACGCACCAGCCAGCGCACGGGAGCCGCCATGCTGCCGATCAAGTATTTGCTGATACCGCCCGCTATGTGTGCGTCGTAGCAGTCTGGGTCAGCGGATAGAGTCTGCTCGCCCCAGCCGGTCGCTTGCTTTGTGTAGCGTAGAGACGCCACATTTCGTTTCTCGATCAACGCGGCATAGTCAGCCTGCAAGCCGTTGGTCAGCGTCATCGCAAACAGAGCGTCTTTGTCTTT
>QHZV01000477.1:0-527 GCA_003224785.1 Acidobacteriota bacterium | reverse complement strand
GCCGTCGGCCCCATCGGGTCGTCAGGATGACTTTTCTCCCACTGAGAAAAAATCCCGTGAGCGCGATCAAAATCCAGATTGTAGAGAAGCTGAAATCCGTGATCGAGCGGTGGTGCCGTGAACACCGCATCAGCAGCAAGAGCAGGGAACGACAGCGCAATCGCCGCTGATACCATTAGACAGATTTTGGCGATCAAACGCATTCAAGGCGGTATTAGTGCCGTATAAGTATAGATGCGAGCGTTCATTTCCCTTAACCCAACTTCTGTAAAAGAGTTGCAAAGCGGATGCGGCGTTCCTGCTGTGATGATCTAAGTTTGACCCGCATTGCCGCCTCTGCTAACGTCAAACGTTTCCATCGAGGATGTATGTGTGGGTCGGACATTCTTGTCCGACAAAACTAATGTCGAGCACGGTCCACGAGTTGTAGCGGGATAAGGCGGACAAGAGTGTCCGCGCCACACGGTCCTCGGAAACAGAATCGAGCTTCATCATGGCCCTTAAATTTCGCGGTGTGGACTTCATCG